>JAGATI010000073.1 GCA_017621295.1 Clostridia bacterium
ATTTTTTATTTCTTTAAGAAAAGATATATTAATTATATCAAATTCACCCATAGAAAAAACTGATGAAATTTCATCAATTCTATTTTGAATTATTTCATCAGTTTTATTTTACACTTTTCAAATTGTACTAAAGCTGTATCTAATGCTGAACGTTTTATATGCATTTTTTCTTGTATTTCTTCTCTTTTAAAAATCACATACATATCGCCTTTAGCATCATAGAATTGTATTTTTTTGTTACTTTCTATTTGTTTGAATGATAATTCCAACCTATCGGTTAAAATAGAATATAGTAACATAGCATTAGGTGATAGAACTTTATATTCTTCTCGGTTTAATAATTCTCTTGGGAATTGTATAAAACTTTCATAAGAAAGCTTGTCTGTTTTCTTAAATGGGTTGAATTCATACATTATAGACCTCCTTTCATCTAACTTAAATCTAAATTTTTCTAGAAAAGTTCTAGAAAATAATCTTAAAACACTTGATATGACTGCATTTTATTCTTCGATAAATTTTATTTTGAAATTTTTTATTTAGATTGCTGTTCTAGAAAATTTTTCTAGAACAAAATTTGATGATGTAGAAGGATTTTAAAAGACTTTAGACGGAAAAAATACGTTATCTCAATTCCATGAAACAACGTATTTTATGCACTTTTGATATAATTTTCGTCCTTTTGTAGTTTCCTACAAAATTACTATGTTATTGGTCGAGGTGACTAACGAATGTTAACGATTGTTTTTCCCTTAATATCAACACTTTAAAGCCATTAATATTTCTTTTCTAAACAATTTTTCCAAACATTTCTATTTATTTTATATTCTTCCATTTTTAACATAATCTACATATTTTTTATGATTTTGCACTTCGAGATACTTATAAATATCTCCATAAGCATTTATTGTTGTTTGAATATCTGCATGTCCCATTAATGCTTGCAATACTGGTAATTCAACACCAGCTTCAATGCACCTTGTTGCATAAGTATGCCTTAAGCAATGAACACTATAATTTCCAGATATTCCTGCATTTTTATAAACTCTTTTAAAATGAGAGTTTATAGTATTTGTTTCTATCAATTTTCCATCTGAATGACAGAATAATACATTATTTTTATTCTTCTTAATATTTTGTAGTGAATCCTTTAATACCTTTTCAGTCAATTCATTAATTTGTAATATTCTTTTTCCACTATTTGTTTTAGGTGGACCGACTATTGTCTTCCCTTCTTTATTTTTCGTTAAAGTTCTTCTAACAGTAATTTGCATACTATCAAGATCAATATCTTCTTTATAATTTAGTGCTAAAACTTCTCCTATTCTCATACCTGTATATAAGCAAATCAGAAGAATATTTTTATGTTTTACATTATTGTTTTCTAAATAATTAACAAATTTGTTTTGCTCTTTATAACTCAGTGCTTTTACATCTTTATCTTCCTTTGTACTTTTTGGTTTTTCAATCAAGTTAATTCCTTGAAATAAATTATTAGATATATATCTATTATCAAAAGCATTTTCAAATATTCTTTTTAACATTGTATAATCCTTCTTTATAACTGAATTGGATTTTACTCTTTCTTTTTCTAAAAAGTTTTCAATTTGAGTTTTCTTTACTTTGTCTATTGGAATGTTTGCAAAGTTATTTGACTTAATTCGATTTAATGTTGCCATATTTGTTCTATAAGCGTTTCCTTTAGTTTTTCCTTTTCTAAATTTTGAATCTTCTATTTCTTGTCCAATATCAGCTATAGATTTAGTTGTTTTATGAATAATATTATCTACGTCATTACCTGATTCTTTTATCGCAATTTTGTACTTATATAAGTTTTCAAGTGCTTCTTCTTCAGTATCTCCTGTAAATAATTTTCTAATAGGTTCTCTTGTTTCAATATCTTTACCAATAGTTAGTAAAGCTCTGCCTCTTAGATAATGATAAAATTTATCGCAATTTTCTTTGTCAGTACATTTTTTACATACTTCACAATATTTTAATTTTTTCCTATTTTGACATATAGACCTATCTTTACATTTTCTGCAAGTAGGACACATTGGCAAATTTGATTTTCTTTTAGGCTTTTTTTCTGAATATACTCCAGATGTAATTCCTTTTGTTTTCAAATATATTTCCTCCATTTCTAAAAAATTAAGGAAATACCCTTGCTCTATTTGAAATTTCGGTGTATAATACTTTTATAAATATTTTGGACAGGGTATTTCCTGTTCGTTTAGAAGATTTAAATGTTCCATATTTAAGTCTTCTCTTTATTTAAGCCATTATCTGTTTATGACTTAAAAATTCGTTTAGGCAGTCTGCTTTTACCCAAAATTTTCTGCCTATTTTAATACTTGGAAAATCTTCTGAGTGAAATAGTTTCAAACATTTTTCATTTCCTATATGCAATAATTCGCATACATCTTTTGTTGAGTAAAGCTTAATTTCTTGTAAATTCTGCATAAATTTTTCCTCCTCTCGTTGACATTTTTTTGATACTAGTGTATCATATAAATATGATGTGTAAAATATTAAACGTTTATATTAAATTGCAAATTGATTATATACTGGATTTTACAAAATGTCAATAGCAATTTTACAATTCTTTTGAAAATTTTACACAAAGGAGGTTTCAATGAAAAAATTACCAGATAACATGTGTTTTGAAGGTTTTTATATATGGTTTAATAGTGACAAAAAAGAAGAATATATTTTGACTCCTAACTTTTTATTAGGCGATATAGAAAATGTGGATAAAGAGGACTTTCTTAAACTTAAACTCATTTCTAGAATGACTACAAATAGCATAGCTAACTACAAACTAAAAAATAAAGAAGTTACTAAATGGCCTTTTATACGATTTACACCATATGTTGAAAAATTAGGTTTAATGCTAGTACGATTTTTAAATACTGATTTTTCAGATTTTATATATTCATATGATAATTTTTATTATCCTTATGGTATAGAACTACTAGAACAATATTCAAAATCTTTTAAGTTTAAAACCAAATATTCTAGTGAGCAATTTTTATTAGATGACTTTAAAGACTTTCATAAACATATCCAAAGTGATGTGTCAGTAATTCAGAAAGATTTTAAAGAGGCTATAAATTTTATTTATAATTTAAATGGTAATGATGAATATAAAAACAATTCAACACAATCTAAATTTATTGCTTCTATAATTAAGCAAAAAACAAATTTATATAAATATATTAGTAATACAAATATAATTAACTACACATATTCTGATAAAGCAGAAGATTATAAGAATTCTACTTTTGATACTGTTCTTTCTGATTTATCTTATGACATATCAATGCTTAAAGTATCAAATATTTATACTAGTAATGAATTAGGAGATATATTGTTTATTATACTAAGTCAGTTAATACAAAACAATGAGCCAATAAGAACTTGTCAAAATTGTGGTAGATACTTTATTCCTAATAAATTAAATGAGATTTACTGTGATTTTTTACATAAAGATGGAACTACTTGCAGAGACAAAGGAGCTGGACAAACCTATAAAAAAAATTTAGAAAATATCCCAGGATTATTAGAATATAGAAGAACATATAATAAAAAATTCAATGCTGTATCAAGAAACAAACAAGATAAGAAATTAAAAGAAGCTTTTGAAAAATGGAAAAAATCCGCACAAGCAGAAATTAAAAAATTTAAACAAAATATTATAACTGCTGAAGAATTATATGATTGGATGATTAAAAATAAATAAAAATACTATCAATGATATATAGTAAAAATTAAATATTAATGTTTAATTAAATTTAAAATAAAATGTAAATAGAGTAGAAAATAAATAGTCAAGACTTAACAAACGGGAAGTTGTTGTTAAGGCAAGTAGAAAAACGCTTATTTATTTTCGCATTCCGCTATTATAAAGAAGATTTAATAAGAGGAAAACCTCTTTCTTTATAGTGCGAAAACTCTATAAAGAAAGGGGCTTTTTATGTCAAAAATAAAAAAAATAGTATTATCGGCAATGCTACTTGCTATATTAATAATACTTTCAAGATTTGTATCAATAAAAACAGAAATTTTAATAATAAGTTTAAGTTTTATTCCTATTATGATGTCTGCAATATGGTTGGGATATAAATATAGTACGTTAATAGCGATGCTAGGAGATCTCATTGGAGCCATTTTGTTTCCTTTTGGACCATATTTCCCAGGGTTTACTTTAAGTGCAACAATTTCAGGAGCAATATATGGAATATTTTTATATAATAAAAGTAACCAATTAGAGAATAAAAAACTAATTATAAGACTAATTCTTAGTAGTATATTAGTATTATTTGGTGTAAATATTTTTATAACATCCTTTTGGATACATATATTATATGGTAAAGCATATGTTGCAATTATGGCAAGTAGAATTATAACTCAAATCGTGATGTTGCCAATCCAAGTTATAACAGTATATGTTATAGAAAAATTTACAAGACCATTAATAAACACTTATCTATTAAATAATAATGTAAAGGAAAACAAATTAAATGATTGAAATAAAAAATTTAAGTTATATGTATAATAAAAACGATATGATATTAAACGATATAAATTTACAAATAAAAGATGGTGAAATTATAAGTATAATTGGTAAAAATGGATGTGGTAAATCTACGCTTCTAAAACTTATTGCGGGAATAATCAAACCTTCATCAGGAAATATTTTTATAGATAATATAGATATTTTTAAAAGAAAAAATTTAAGAAAAGAAGTAGGTATAGTTTTCCAAAATCCTGAGGCTCAAATACTTTTTCCAAAAGTATTTGATGATATAGAATTTGCACTGAAAAATCTAAAAATAGAAAATAGAAAAGAAAAAATAAAAAATGCACTTAATGAAGTAAATTTAAGTAATAAGGAACGCAGCAATACATATAATCTATCTTTAGGTCAGAAACAAAGAGTAAATATAGCTAGTGTTTTAGCTATAAATCCAAAGTACATATTATTAGATGAACCTACTACAATGATTGATTCTAAAGAAAAAGATACTATTTATCAAATAATTCAACAATTAAGAGAAAATAAAAAAACAATTATTTTTGTTACAAATAATATCAATGAAATATTATTATCAGATAAAATTTTAATATTAGAGAATAAAAAAGTTAAATATGTAATTGAAAAAAACAAACTGTTAGAAAATATTCAAGTATTACAAAAATGTGATATAAGAATACCTGATGTGATTCAAATAATTTTGAGATTAAAAGAAAATGGACAAAACATAAATTTAGAAGAATGGACAATTCAAGAAATGATAGATAAAATTGTAAAGGTGTGTAACCCATGAAAAATGTATTTAAATTATTATTTTTTATTATATATATCATAGCCATATTTAGTTTAAAAAATTATAGAATTCTTGGAATATATATAATAATTAATCTTGTAATTAGTAAAATGCTTAATGCAAAGTTTTTAGGGTTTTTAAAGAACATTAAAATAATAATGATATTAGTAATTTTTACTGCAATGATCAATATAATATTTGGAAGCATTGAAGATGGTATTGTTTTAGGTATAAGAATTTTAATTGCATATAACTTTACTTATATTTTTTCTTCTACATTTGATATTTTAGAATTTGCACAAACAATAGAAATAATCCTAAAACCATTATACATTTTAAAAATAAATGTCAAAGATATTAGTCTTATAATATCAATAGCGTTATGCATGATTCCGATATTAAGTGAAGAATTGGAGCAAACAAAGAATTCACTTAAATCAAAAGGATATAAATTTAAACTGAATAATTTAGATTTATATATTAAGCCAATAATGATTTCAATATTAAAAAAAACAGATGAACTTGAAAAAACATTAATTGTAAAAGGTTATCTAGAATAGGAGTATAAAGAATGAATATAGAAAAATATTTATCAAATTTTTTTAAAGGAACTAAAAATCCAAGTTTAAAAGCAATGAAATTCTTAATGGAGGAATTTAAACATCCAGAAGATGAGCTAAAAGCAATTCATATTGCTGGCACAAATGGAAAAGGTAGTGTAACAGAAATGATTACAAATGTATTAATAAAGGAAGGGTATACTGTAGGAAAATTTATAAGTCCACATTTAATACAATATAATGAAAGAATAAGTGTAAATAATGAAAACATTACTAATATTGAAATGGAGAAATTAATAAATAAAATTAATCCTTCAATAGAAAAATATAATTCACAAAACGATATCCCTGTAACATTATTTGAATTAGAAACAACAATGGCATTTTTATATTTTAAGGAAAAAAATTGTGATTTTGTTGTGTTAGAAACAGGACTAGGAGGATTATATGATTGTACAAATATAATAAATAATCCACTCGTAAGTGTTATTACATCAATTGGTTATGACCATATGCACATACTTGGAAATACACTGCCAGAAATAGCATATCAAAAAGCAGGAATTATAAAGGAAAACTCTAATACAGTAATATTTAATCAAGAATCAGATATTAATAATGTATTTATTACTGAGTGTAAAAATAAAAATAATATTCTACACATTGTTAATAAATCAGATATTTCTAATTATTCTTTTGATAATAATTTCCAATACTTTGATTACAAAAATTTTAAAAATATAATTATAAATCTAAAAGGAAAAGTTCAAGTTCAAAATGCATGTTTATGCATAGAAGTATTTAAGATATTAAATGAATTAGGTTATCATGTTAATCCTGAAAGTATACAAATAGGACTAAAAACAGTTATACATAGGGGTAGAATGGAACAAATAAATGATAAACCTATAATCATTTATGATGGTGCGCACAATGAACCAGCAATAAAAAATTTGCAAGATATGGTAAAAATGTATTATTCAAAAATGAAAAGAGTTTATATTATTTCAATATTAAAAAGAAAAGATTACAATAAAATGTTGAAATTAATTGCTGAGGACAAAGAGGCTGTATTTATTTTAACCTCAGGAAATAATTCAGAAACTTATGCATCAAGTGACGAGTTGTATGAATGCTTGAAAAAATTTGCTGATATTGATAAAATATATAAAAAGAGTTTAGATGACGCAATAAATAGAACTATGAATAGTGATTTGAACACAGCAAATTTTATCATTGGCAGTTTTTATACGTATGGAACAGTTATAGATATAATAAAAAATAAGTAGCTTTATGAATATAAAACCTATTATCCTAAAGGAATAAGTTTATTGGAAATTCTTTACAGATTATGTAAATTGTGGTATAATATCATTGTAAGCGACTTAATAAGTCATCAAACATTATCCATATCACGAAAGGAGTTTTTACTATGGAAGAACGGATATTTCATGTTTTGATGCGCGAGGTATGTGCTGAAATGGGCATCAAGGTGGAAAAATTGTCATATGGCTGGATTTTGCAACTTTCAAAAGATGGCAAAGTACGTCATGTTACAGGTACAAGGTTTGATCTTAATCCAGAAGCTACAGGAGACATTGCATGTGATAAGTATGCAACATATGAGGTATTAAACTCTCAAAATGTTCCTATCATTGAGCATGTGATGATTTTCAATCCTGCAACCAGAGCGTCACTCATTGGAGATGATGGTATTTGGTTAACAGTAACCTCTGAGTTTTTGAAGCATAGTTGTTTGGTTGTAAAACCCAACTATGGATGTGAAGGCCAAGGAGTATTTCTTTGCCACAGCATTAAAGAGACTGAATCTGCTATTCAAAAACTTTTTAAAACGCAGAACTCTGTTAGTGTTTGCCCTTACTACGATATCAAGACAGAGTACAGAACTTTTTATCTTGATGGTGAAGTAAAGCTGATTTATGGCAAAACTAAACCTTTTGTTGTAGGTAACGGAAAATCTACTATCGGGGAACTAGTAGAAGAATTAAACTTGCCTGATAAGAGCGTTGTAAAAGACAATCTTAGAGACTTGGATCTTACCTATATTCCTACAACAGGTGAAAGAGTTGATATTTCATGGAAACACAATCTTAGTGGAGGAGCCAAACCTAATATTTTGGAAAAAGGTGAGCTCTATGAACAGATTGAACAGCTTGCAATTCGTGCTGGAAAAGCTATGAATATTAACTTTGCTACAATTGACATTATCGAAACAACAGATGGGAGTCTGTATGTACTTGAAATCAACTCTGGAATTGGTGCAACCATTTTTACTGAGTTAGTTGATGGAGGTACCGAAATTATTAAGGATATCTATAGGCAAGCAGTAAAGAAACTTTTTCAGTAACATACTAGAGTTGGAATCTTCTTGATTCCAACTCTTTCATAGTTATTGCAATTTCTTTCCTAAACGGGTACAAATCATAATGAATAAACTTCCAATTATTGATAGTATTCAACTTCATTATTATACTTTTATAATTCCTAATCTTCTAAAATAATAGTAAGCATCCATTCCACCTTTAAAATATAATTCTTCTTCTGTCATAATTTGCATTCTTTCTTGTAACTCTATTGTTTTATAAAGCAATTCACATTCGATAGGAGTTAATCCAGTATCAACTTTATCTCCATATAAAATATTTTGCAATTTTTCATTATTATCTAAGATTTTTGTATATTCTTTTTGTATTTTTTTAAATTCATTATTATTTTTTTGTAAATAAACTCGTACGCTGTCTAGATGTTCCTCAAATTCATTTTTATAATCCTCATAAAATGAAGTAAATCTTTTTATATTTATATTTTCCATATTATCCTATTCCCTTCTAAATTTTATTCAATCTCATATTCATCCTCTAATTCATTTTCTTGAAATTGATTTATATTATTTTGTTTTTCAAAATTAAAGTTGGTATATGTCTCTTTTTCAAAATCTCGTACAAGCTCATCCTCAGATGAATATGAAAACCTATAGCATATCCATTTAATAAATTTTTTTAAAGTTATTTTAAATTTATCTATTATTTTATTTAAATGGTTATTTTCTTGTTTTAATTTGTGAATCTCTTTTTTATATTCATGCTCCATATTATAAGCTTTATTTTCAAATTTTAATTCTAACTCTTTTTCTTTATTTTCCAGTTCTTCTTGTAATAAACTATTTGAGAGTCTTAAATTTACACTTTTTTCGGTCATTTTTATATAATCCTCTTTAAAATTTTCAGCAAAATCTACTGTATTTACTTGTTTTGATAATTCTTTATGCAATGTCTTGTTTTCTTGATAAAGCTTTTGGATTAATTCATCTCTAGGTTTTATTATTGCACTTTCTATCTTTTCATCACGATTAAATATAGCTCTTTTAAATTCTTTAATATTAGGTGTATTAGGTAATTCTAAAGTTATATTTTCTAATACCTTTTTAGTATTTTCAAAATTAGTTATTTGCTTATAATTCTGAATTGTTTCATTTTTTCTTTTCGTTTCTTCTGATGGCAAACCTCTCTGCAGTTCAAAGCCTTTGCTTGTTATATATTCGTGAAAAGCATTTTGTAAATTTCTGTAACTATCTCTGCCTTTCCAAAAATCTCTACAACATACTTTATCTATCTCTTTCCCATCTTTATCTTTTGTATGAACTACTGGAATGTAAATCAAATGCATATGTGGAGTTGTTTCATCAAAATGAACAACTGCTGATATTATATTTTTTTCTCCAAGATTTTTGTAATTACAAATAAAATTGTAACTTTCTTCAAAATATCTTTTAGTTTCTTCTATTCCAATTGTGTCAAAGAAATCTTTATCTGATGTAAATATCATTTCACACATTATAATACTGTTACTTCTTATTTGCCCTTGTAAATTGTATTTTTCCCTTAGTTTGTCAAATTCTTTTGTGTAACTTAATGCATTTTCCTTATAGTAATAATTTAGGTTTGATTTGCTAATATCTATTTCCTTATTTGAATGATTTTTTGCTTTTCTATCATTATGAACACATATTCCTATAGCTTGGCTTTTCGTTAATTTTTCATTTCTTACAATAGCATAACTCATTGCTCTTAAGTCCTTTCTTGCTCGAAACAAATTTATTTGTCTAACACACTAGACAAGTTTTTCAAACTTATCCGTGTGCTCTGCGAGG
>JAGATI010000074.1 GCA_017621295.1 Clostridia bacterium
AGACATGTCTACACTCATTCAATATTTTAACATCTTTTAAATGATAATTATTGAAATTTTATCATCATAAAACTATATTTGCTATAACAAAATTAAACAACAACATTTAAAAATTAAAGTATTATGGCACGACCAAGATTTTTACAGTTACCAAAAGAAATGGTAGACAAAATGAACAAAGAGTTCTTTAACGAGAATGTAATCTATTCTGTATATCTTAAGCCTGAATCAGTTGAACGTTATAAGACATTTGACATTGATTGGTATAAGAAGAACATCAATAAAGATGGAATCGGATATTCTGAGAATATGAATGCAAACAACATTCTCAAATATATGACATCTTATATGCTTGAGAAATATTCAGCAGTATATACAGACATATCTTGGATGAACAAAAATGTAAATCCAAATGATCCTGCAATAATCATCAATGGATTTGTATCTAATGAATATGTATATTTCTACACAATTCAGGTTTATAAGAGAAAGTCATCAGATGTCAAGACGACAAATGACAAATACTATACAATGAACATATACAGGTTTAGTCTATCAGTATTGAAGAAGCTATTCATTGATTCTCAGTACATTATAAAGATAGATCAGAAGGCAACAAAGATTGATTTTCATACAAACAAAATTGCCAATAGGCCTTCATTTTTGCAAAATGCTATCAGTGACTATGATGACCTTGTAGAGAGAATGTATAATGAGGATGTAATAGATATGTTTGAATATGAGGAACATAAGACAAACATTGAAAGAATAAAGAAAATATTGTTTTAAATTTACATACATATGGAGAAAGTTCATAGTTTTTCAACTAAAGATCAGAACATATTCTTCACATCAGACACACACTTTTGGCATACTAACATAATAAAGTATGCCAAAAGACCGTTTGGTCATATAGAAGAAATGAACAATACTATAATAGCCAGTTGG
Source organism: Clostridia bacterium (assembly GCA_017621295.1). Next base: position 949 of record JAGATI010000074.1, read on the forward strand.
AACAAGGTTGTTGGTAAGAATGATATAGTATTTCATCTTGGTGATTTTTGCTTTTGTGGTTCAGATAAGCTAAAGACATTACTTGATTCTCTAAATGGTAAGATATATCTAATAATGGGTAATCATGACTGGAAGACTATAAAAGATGGGCAACGTAAGAGATTTGCTGGAGTATATCAACAAATGTCCATAAGAGTAGATGGACAACCAATATATCTAAATCATTTTCCATTCTTATGCTTTGCTGGATCTTATAGAGGTGACAGATCAACATGGCAATTGTTTGGACATGTTCATAGTGGAATTAGAAATAGAGAAGGATTAGACAATGACAGACTTCAATATTTGTTTCCTACACAATATGATGTTGGTGTTGACAATAACAACTTTAAGCCAGTATCTTTTCAAGAAGTAGAAAAAATAATTGAAAATCAGATAGCAAATGCATAAGATATTTAAATATAAGGGTGCTTTAATAGAAGTTAGCAATTTTAGAGAAATTCAAAAAACAATGTCTATAGAATATGGTGTTACTGAAGACAGAGTATCATATGTTATGAGAGACATATACAGTGAATTCAATATAGAAGTGGTGTTGTTGACAAAGTTAATGGTTCCATATGCTAATATAGGGCAGATAAATTTTGAACCCGAATAGCATTAGCTTATTTTTAATTATATATAAATTAAATGTTAATTGACATATGAAATCTCTTAAAGATTATATAAATGAGCAATTCATAAATGAAGATGACAAAAAAGATGATAAGAAGTCTTTGGAACGTGGTGAGATAAAATTCACTATATGGAAAGCCCCAGATAAGAAAGTTACTTGGCTTGAAGATAATGAGAAATTTCAAAAGATTGAATATGTATATCAGAATGAAGATAAGACTATAGAAATTGACTTCTTATTGGGAACCCAAAATAGAGAATGGAAACTATGGGTAGGAAAGATTGGTGCAACTAGTTATGATGATGATCCATATTGTAGTTTCAAAACCACAAAATTTGCTGAGGCTGTAGTAGATTGCTTAGATAAAGTACAAGAAATGATACAAGATGTTAAAGACAATCCAGACAACTGGATACAGTTTTATGTTCATATATGATAAATGACAATTATATAATAGATAAGTTCTACAATAAAGAAAAGCATAAGTTAATATCACCAAGAATACAAAGAATGACTTTAGAAGAAAAGGAATATCTTGAAAATAGATTTTCTGATATCTTTGAAAGTCATTCTATTTGTATATATAGAATATTGTATAAAGTTGAACATATGAATAAATGCCCATATTGTGGAAACTATTGTAAGTTTGACAAAAATAACATAAGCAACAATTATTGTAAGCTTACATGTGGAAGTAAAGAATGCAAAGGCATAGATTTACAACGAAGACTAAATGAATATCTTAAACAATTTGGATTGACTAATTCATATCAATTAGAAAAATCAAAACAAAGTGCCAAGAAAACATGTTTGAAAAAATATGGGACATCTACATATAGAAATCCAGAAAAACAAAAACAAACAATGTTAGATAGATATGGTGCAACTGCTATGATATATACAGATTGGGGAGATAGAGCAATTCATAATAAGAAAGTAAAAGAAAAAGAATTTGATACTAAAAGAAAGAGAGGTACATTAAATTCTAGTAAATTAGAAAAGCTTACATATGAAAAATTATTAAAATTATATCCTGATATAAAATGTCAATATAAAGATAAAATAAGATATCCATTTGCTTGTGACTTTTATATACCAAGTCAAGATTTGTTTATAGAATGCAACTATCATTGGACACATGGGGGACATCCTTATGATGAAAACAGTTTAGAAGATGCAGCTAAGTTAGATGTATGGAAGAATAAGCATACAAAATATTATGACAATGCCATAAATACATGGACTGTCAGAGATGTAAACAAAAGAAATACAGCAAAACAGAACAATCTAAACTATATAGAAATATGGAATATAGAAGAACTTAAAGATGTGATTGTTAAATGATATTTTTATATATATAATTTTAGTATTTATGATACATATACACAAATTTCTTGTAAATAAGAAGATGAATAAAAAGATAAACATTTATAAATATCATCCAACATCAAAAGATGAATTTATACACAATATAATTGAATTGTTAAAAGACAATATATACGACTTAAATTGTATTGATACATCCAATATAACAGATATGTCAAATTTATTTGATGATATAAAGAATAAAATAAAAATGCCCTTATATGATGAAAAGATAAATATAAGTGATTGGGATGTAAGTAATGTTGAAGATATGTCGGATATGTTCTATGAATGTGCTAAATTCAATTGTGACATTAGTAATTGGAATGTGAGCAATGTAACAAATATGTCAAATATGTTTAACGGTTGTCATAATTTCAATCAGTCATTGAATGATTGGGATGTAAGTAATGTAAAAAATATGAGTTGTATGTTTGAATTTTGTCATAATTTTAATAAAACATTAAATAAATGGAATGTCAGCAACGTTGAAGATACGTCATATATGTTTTGTCAATGTTTAAAATTCAATCAAGATTTAAGTAATTGGAATGTTAGCAAGGTTAAAGATATGACTAATATGTTTGATGGTTGTGAAAGTTTCAATCAACCATTAAATGATTGGAATGTAAGTAATGTTAAAAGTATGGAAAATATATTTAAGGGATGTAAATCTTTAAAAAATAAACC
>JAGATI010000013.1 GCA_017621295.1 Clostridia bacterium
TAATAAATATAAAAATATAATTTTTACTGTTTTGGGAATTGATATTGTTGTAATTATTTCTATAATAAATCCAGCATCTGGCGAAGGTATAAATGTCAGCTTTGGAAATTTAAATTTAGGAATAATAATTTATGTATTTTTAGTTGCAATGATTGCGATATCTGCAATGGTATTACCTGGTATATCTGGTTCTACATTATTATTAATATTTGGTTTATATATACCAATAATTTCTGCAATAAAAGAATTTTTACATTTAAATTTTGCATATTTTCCAATATTAGTAGTATTTGGACTTGGTATAATTACAGGTGTTGTAACTACAATTAAATTAATAAAAAAATGTCTGGAAAAATATAGATCACAAACTATTTATTTTATAATTGGATTAATGATTGGTTCAATATGTCCTATAGTATTAGGACCAACAACATTAGAAATTCCAAAAGACCCAATGAGTTTTAGTACATTTAGTATTGTATTTTTCTTAATAGGGGGAGCAGTAATATTAGGACTTCAGAAATTCAAAAGTGTAATGGAAAATAAAGAACAAAAACAAATAGAAGAATCTAAAGAAAATTAAATAATGTAAAGTTAAATTTTAACTAAATTAAATAAAATAGCACTTTAATATTTTAATGTATTAAAGTGCTATTTACTATTATAGTACAATAGAGAAATTATATGATTAATAATTTGCAAATAAATATAGAATATAATATCAACTTTTTATAAATCAAAAATGTTTTATATTTAGTAAGTTAGCTTACAATATCTATAAAAATAAGTTAATATTAATCTATAGTAAATTGATTTTGAAAAGAATGTGGAGTATATATTGTGTCTTGTTCTAATAAGTCTAAACATTTAGACAAAGATTCTACTACCTGGACATTTTCATTTATACCATTTTTTTCAATTCCAAACTTGGAAAAAACTTTATATTGTGCTAACAAGTTATCAAATAAATGATTTTTATTTATTAAAATTAATTTTTTAAAATTTAACTGTTCATCAGCAGATGTAAATAAAAATTGATTTAATACAGTAAAGTAATAAAGCAATTTACTGCCACCATGATGTAATATAACATAATTAAAATTATTACATATAGATTCAGGAGTTTTATTAAAGTAATATGAAATATTAATCTTTGAGTTATAATTTTTTAATGGTGCCATTTTTCTTATATTTGAGACACTTATACCTCTTTGCGTATTAAAAACTTCTTTATAAAATTGCTCTTCTGTTTTTTTAGGAAAAGCTTTGTTAAATGCATTTATATTATCAGGCGAATCGAAAATAATATTAGCATGTCTATTACTATTATCTAGATATGTGTGTATTATATTATCGAGTAGACCGTTTTGATGTTTAAAACATCCTAATTGTGTATATAATAAATCTGGATTTGAAGCAAGGTCTTTAAAAAAAGAAATGCTTTCATCAAATAAAGATTTGTTTTGTTCATTATTAATTTCGTCTTGAGTTATAATTAATATTTTTTTCATAACATAAACTCCTCATGTATAAATATAAAAATAAGTATAGCATATTTACATAATTAAATCAACTAGAGAAATATAAGCTTGAAAAAAATTTAGTACTATGTTAGCATATCAGAAGAAAAAGCTACAAAAAATAGTAATAAAAGTGTATTTTTTAGAAAGTTATTTAAATAATTTCGAATTGATTAAAGGAGTGGCGGTTATGAGATATCCAGAATTTATAAAAAAAGGTGATACAATAGGTGTTACAGCACCATCAGCAGGTATAAAAGAAAGGGATTTTATTAGATTAAATAATGTAAAATATAATCTAAATAAAATAGGATATAAATATATAGAAACTGAAAATGTTAGAAATAGTGAAATGGGAAGAAGTGCAGATGCTAAAATAAGAGCAAATGAGTTTATGGAGTTATGGAATAATAATGAAGTATCGTCCATTATAATGGCGACAGGGGGAGAATTTTTATGCGAAATTTTGGAATATTTAGATTTTAGCAAAATTTCTAATACAGAAATAAAATGGATACAAGGGTATTCGAATATTACAACTTTATCTTTTATATTTACTACAATGCTTGATATTGCTACTATTTATGGTCCAAACATAAAGGCTTATGGGATGAGAAATTTATATAAAAATTTAACAGATTCAATTAAAATAATGGAAGGAAAAAATGTAGTTCAAGAAAGTTTTTGCAAATGTGAAAATAAAGAAAGTAAATTTAATAGAAATGACGAATTAGCTGAATATGAATTAACTTTAGAGTCTTCATGGAAAAGCTTAAGAGGGGAAGAAAAATTAAATTTTCGTGGGAGAAGTATAGGTGGATGTATGGATGATATTATAAACTTAATTGGTACTAAATATGACCATGTTAAACAATATATAAATAAATATAAATCTGATGGCATTTTGTGGTTTCTAGAAGTATATGAAATGAGTAGCAGTCAAGTTGTAAGAAATTTGTGGCAAATGAAGAATGCAGGATATTTTGATAATTGTACAGGTATTTTATTTGGTAGACCACTTTTTGTAAGAGAAGATTATGGAATAAAATTTCATGAGGCTGTTTTAGAAGCTTTAAAAGATTTAAATGTTCCTATAATATATGATGTTGATATAGGTCATATAGCACCACAAATGCCAATTGTTAATGGTGGCATATTAGATATTAGTTATGAAAATAGAAGAGGAAAAATAGAAACAATATTTGAATAGTATTAAAAGACACTTCATTGGTATTAATTTTTAGAAAAATATTATACCAATAAAGTGTCTTTTTGTTAAATACCATTTAAAAAACTTTAGCTTTAAGTATCTGTTAAGTAATAGGTGGCAAATTTTTCTCTCATAAATTCCCACTATAATTTGCTTATTTTAAATTTTTTTATCTGTATATTAGCTCAGTGATTGGTTTGATGTCTAATATTTCTTTTAATTTTGAGTTACCTAATAAAGTACCTTTCTTACATTCATATGTATCTTGTACTTTTCTCTTAATTTTCTTCATCAATTTTACATTATTTTCTATATTTTGTATATACTTTTCTGCATAATTTCTAAATTCTTCTGGTAGCTGTTTAAATGTAAATTTACTAATTACATCTTTTGTACTTTCACTTGCTCTTATAGTTATAATTTTTGCTAAATTTTCTGAACCTTTTTTACTCCAACTCATTCTTCTATGTTTCATTCTTCTTGTTAAAATACTATAATTATTGCTTTCTTGGCATCCCATGTTTCTATATTTTAAGCCTGTTTGTTTCGAAATTTCTGCTAATCTTATTTTTATCTTTTTATCTTCATTATACCTATTCATATGATTTTTTCTCTTGGTACAATATTTCTCTAATGATTCTAATTTTTTTACTTCATCATATTCTCCACCATATTTATATTTTAACTCATCTATAAATTTTATCATTTCATTATACTGTCGTTTGTAATACAATTGTTTCATTTTCTGAACATCCTCTTCTTCTCTTATACATGTACTTATTTTCTCTTGAAAATGATATGGATCTGCCTGTACTATTGTCTTATCTGTTTTTAATTTTTGTATCCAACTTCCTCCATCACTATTTAATGCTCTTATTTCAACTTTATCCATTTTATATTTACTATATAAATTTGCATTTGTTATTTGAGCCATTTCCTCTCCTGTCATATAGCCTACAACATATTCTTTTCCAACTAACTCATATCTTTTTTTCCCTACTTCTTTCCATCCCTCATATGTCATTCCTAATTTAAGCTCTACGTTTCTTGTTTTCTTTGGCACTTCTTCATTTGGATGCTCTTTTTTATATTTATCATATTGCTCTTTTCTATCTTTTCCTTGTGTATAAATCATTACTCCATCTGCCTCTTGATATAAAACTGCAATTTCTCTTTTTCCTTCCTCAAGCATATTTTCTTCATATGCTTTTATCTTTTTTTGTTCAACATCTTTTATTTGCTCTCCTAAACTCTGTACGATATTCCATATTGCCACACTACTAATAGATGTTCCTGTTGCATTACTAATTACTAATGCACATGCCCTGTATGAAAGCTCTTTTATATTATCAATTATAAGATTAATTACTCCTTCCGATATCTCTCCAACACCTTTTATTTCAAGTTGTTCATCCATTAAAAATACACATTTCTTTTCTGTTGTATTTATATACATTCTCCTGTTATATTCAACTTCTCCAACCATTGTCTTTATTGTTGTTGGCTTGAATCCTTTGTTTCTGTATAATTGTTTATCTCTATTTTCCATTATTTTTTTATCATATTCTTCTAGCATTGCCTTAAGCATTTGCTTTGCAAATTCACACGCAATTTTAAAACAAATTTGCTCTAACTCCTTGAAACTTATATCTTCCTTTGTTAAAATATTATCAAACATAAAGACCTCCGTATATTTATTTTTTGGTTAAACAAATTATACATTTGGTCTTTATGTTTTTCCAGTCTTTTGCTGGATTTTTTTTATTTAATTTTGCCACCTAAAATTTAACTCATATTAATTTTAAAGATGAAAGGGGAGAAGTGGTTGATAGTTACTTTTAATAAAACTGTTAAGTTTAAAATCAGCTATAGCAGAATAAAAAAAGTTGTACATATATTTTTTATGAAGAAAGTAATTTTATATTAATTATAGTTAACTAGTAATGAGAAAAGTGGAAAAGTCAATATCAAATTAATGAAAAAATTAAAAATTAAATTAATGAAAAAATTCAATATAGATCTAGTGAAATACCAAATTTAAAATCTGATATTTCACTTTTATTTTTATAATCTAAAAAAAGCTTCTTCCTTTATTTGTTTTTCATTATAAATATCAAATAAATAGCACATTTCGTAAAATAAAGTATCTGGTGTAAGTTTTTCTTGTCTTTGGATTAAATTTAATAATGCTATTCTTGCATAGCATGTACATTCTTGATTACTCATTATTTTCTACTCTCCATTTCTTCTAATTTATCCTTTAATCTATAAGATGGTCCAGTTATTTTTATGACATTAGAATGATGCAACAATCTATCTAAGATTGCATTTGCAAGAGTATTATCACTAAATATTTCACCCCATTTTGAAAATGGCTGATTTGTTGTTATAATTGTTGAATGTTGTTCATATCTTTTTGCTATTAACTGAAAGAATAAATTTGCTCCATCTCTGTCTACTGGTAAATATCCTATTTCATCTATTATTAAGACTGAATATTTACAAAATTGTTTTAATCTTTGCTCTAATCGATTTTCATTATGTGCTTTTCTTAATTGCATTATCAAATCATGGCATGATATGAAATATGTAGAATATCTTTTCTTTGCTGCTGCTATTCCTATTGCTGTTGCTAAATGTGTTTTCCCAACTCCACTACTTCCTACAAAGAGTATGTTTTCATTTTTTTCTATAAATCTTAAACCTTCTAATTCTAATATTTGTTGCTTATTAATTCCTGGTTGATATGTAAAATCAAAATCTTTTACTTCTTTTTCAAAGGGGAATCCTGCTACTGATACTTGTATTCTTGATGCTCTTTCATCTCTATATTGTATTTCTTCTTCTGTTAAAGTGTATAATACATCTACTATTGATATATCTTGTCCTTTTAAACTATCTAAATAATTTGGCAGATAATTTAACATTTTTTCTAATTTTAATATTTCTAAATTGTTTAACAATTTATTGTAATTTATCATTTTCTTCTCCTATTCTAACAACATATCCATATTGTTTAAGTTTTTTTCTATAAATTCTTCTATTTCTTGCTCAGTCTTATTCTTTAATGCATCAGATTTTAATATCTCTTTTGCATGTTCTTTCTTGTAATTTAGAATTTTATCACTTATTTGATAAGTAACTATCAAATCTGTGCTATAATATATATTAAGAGAATTGCCGTTTTCTTTAACGGTTAGATATTCTCCTATAAATCTTATTGGAACAGAATATTTGTGCTTTTTGTATGTAATCATTGATTCTTTAGAAACTTTGTATCCTTTATTTTTGGCGAAGTATGGAGATACAACTTCTAATGATGGCAAACAAAGCAGATATTTTTGTTCCTCTTTTAATCTATTTACTGGCTTTTCAATTAAATTTATATCTTCATTATTTATTTCTTCCATTAGATTATTTACGATTTTATCCAATTCTTCGATGGTTTCAAATTCTTCATTGTATACCTTTAATCTGTCCATTAATTTTGCAACACATTCTATTTTGCCTTTTGTTTGTGGTCTATATGGTCTACAAGTATGTACTGAAAATCCAACATCTTTAGCAAATTGCGAAAACTTCATATTTATTACTACACTTCTATATGTTGATGCTGTTCTGTCAACTACTGTTGCCATATTATCGAATAATACTTCATGTGGAACTCCTCCAAATGCACTACATGCATGTAAAATACATTCAAATAAAGTATTTTGTGTTTTATCTAAAGTTAACTCAACATATTTATATCTTGAATATCCTAATATCATTAGAAAAATATTGATTACAAAAGTTTCTCCATTTTTATTAATTATTTTAAAATCTTCTTTCCAATCTACTTGTGCTTGTAATCCTGGTGATGTTTCAAATCTAATTGTTGCTTTCTTTTGTTCTTCTTGCTTATATTCTTTAATAAATTTTGCTACTGTTCCATACGAACCTGTATATCCTCGTTCTTTAAGAAAATTGAATATTCCTCTACCATTAGCACCATAATTATCTACTTTATCGATAATTATTCCTTTAAAATTATCCAATTTTGAAGTATATACTCTTGTGTTCTTTTTCTCTTGATTACTGTCCATATATTTTTGTACAGTATTATATGAACAGCCAAATCTTCTTGCTATTTCACTTTTATTTACCAAATTTTTCACCTCCTCCATTTGTATTATTGCATTTAATATATCTTTTCTCATATTTAACAACTCCTTCCATTTTTTATTTCTTTAAGAAAAGATATATTAATTATATCAAATTCACCCATAGAAAAAACTGATGAAATTTCATCAATTCTATTTTGAATTATTTCATCAGTTTTATTTTACACTTTTCA
>JAGATI010000075.1 GCA_017621295.1 Clostridia bacterium
ATTACGAAGACGACGAAGAAGAAGATGATGAAGTACTACCAGGCTTTGATGATTATGAAGACGACGAAGAAGAAGATGATGAAGTACTACCAGGTTTTGATGATTACGAAGATGACGAAGAAGATGATGATGAGTTACTAGGTCTTGATGATGATTACGAAGAAGATAAAGAAGAAGATTATGATGAAAGCAACAATTCTGAACCAATTAGTAATCCAAATTTCAGAAGAATGGAACCTATTAGTAAGCAAAATTCAAAAGAAATAGAAAATACTAATAAATTTAATTCTTCAGTAAACTTCAATATAGATAATTTAATAAGTAGTGACCAGAAGATTGTATCATTTGTAGGTACATCAAAAAATGGAACATCATTTTTAGTAAATAATTTGGCTCAAATGTTTTCAGAAAAAGGAATAAAAACAGCAATATTAGATCTTACACAAAATAGAAATGCATATTATATATATACAGATAATAGAGAAGAATTAAGAAATATAGCATATAATTGTATTGAAAATTTAAGAAGAGGAGTAGCAGAAGGAATTCAGGTTAATAAAAATTTAACTGTATATACATCACTACCAGATGAGATAGAAGGTTTAAAAGATTATGAAAATATCTTAGAAACTTTACTAAACAATTATTCTCTTGTATTATTAGATTGCGATTTTGAAACAGAAGCACAATATTTTAATGCAGTACAAGAAATATATTTAGTACAAAGTTTAGATGTATTAACTATTCAACCACTAACAGCTTTTTTAAGAGAATTAAAAGCAAAAGATATATTAAATCAAAACAAATTAAGAATAGTAATTAATAAACATATAAGAATAAGTAATATGAGTGATAAATTACTAATTGGGGGAATGAGTTCATATAACGATCCTAGTATGTCTTTTATGACAGAATTGTTTGATAAAAATAATGTGAAATATACAACTATTCCTTTCGACCAACAAGCATATAGTAAATATTTAGATGGACTTGTAGATTGCAAAATTTCTTTAAGAGGTTATTCAAAAAATATGATACAAAGTTTTAATAAATTAGGGAATATGGTATTGCCTCTAATTAGTAATACTAGACCTTCAAAAGAAAAAAGTAACAATAAATACAATAACTATAATAGTAATTTTTCAAATAATACAAGTGATACTTTAAATAAAATGAAGAAAAAATATTAAATAGAATAGAGAGGGGATTATTTTGTTAGTAGCAGTTATAATCATAATAGTATTGTTAGTATTTACAATAGTAGGATTAATTTTATATAACATATCCATACACAAAAAATTAGAACAATTCAATAATACGAATCAAAAAATAACAAGTTTAAATGTATTACAAGATTTTATGGACACTGTTAGTGAAGTAAGTACTGTAGATCAAAAAATAAAAAAAATTAATGATATATTAATAGAAAGATATGATATAAAATATTCTACTATAGTTATTTATAATGGAGCAGAATATAAAGTAAAAGCATCTAATGTAGAACAAAAACATTGGGACACTTTAAGAACACTTCAAAATGAACCTGTTTTTAGAGATAGTATACAAACTGCTACTCCAAAATATATAACAATAGATAATGAAGGCGAAAAATTGCCATATCAGAGAATGGAATTTGGACGAGCTAAATCTGCTATGTTTTTCCCTCTATATGTAGATAATATATATATAGGATATTGGATAATAGAAGGAAGTAGGCCTCATGAATTTGACAATATAGATACAACTATTTTAGAAGTAGTAAAGAATAATATTGTTTCTGTATTAAGAACAGTAGAAAATCAAAAGGTAATAGAAAATATTGTAAGAGAAGATAAATTCTCAGGACTTAAATCAGCAGAGTATCTTTTTGGTACAGCAAGAAATGTAATAGATAAATATCCAACATCAACAGTATGTCTTTTTAAAATAGTTAATTTACAAAAGATTAATGAAATAATAAGTAGAAAAACAGGTAATACAGTTATTACAGAAATAAGTGAATTGTTAAAAGACAATTTAGCAGAAGAGTATTTTTTTGTAAGATATATGGGACCAAAATTTGCAATAGTTTTCTCAGGTATAGATACTACAGGAGTAGTAAACTTTATGAAAGATATGAAAAAAGAAATTGAAAAGTTACAAATAGAACCAGAAGAAGATTATAGAGGTAAAAAACATAGAGTTGTTAGTCCTAAAATTAATATTGCAATAACAACATATTACAAAGGTACAGCTTTAGAAGGTGTAACAGCAAAACTAGAAGAATATCTAGACAATGCTGAACCTACAGAAAATAATATAAATTGTTTATAGGAGGTATTTTATTATGGCTATAGATGAAACAATGAGTTTTACAGTCGAAAAAGATAAAAATATTAAGGCTAGAGAGATACTAAAAGAAGTACATCAAGCACTTGTAGAAAAGGGATATAATCCAATTAATCAAATTGTTGGATATATATTATCAGGTGACCCAACATATATCACTAGTCATAATAATGCTAGAAACCTAATAAGACAAATTGAAAGAGATGAATTATTAGAAAAAATGGTAAAAAGTTATATAGGATTGGATGACTAATATATGAGAAAATTAGGAATTGATTATGGTGATTCTAGAGTTGGAATATCAATTACAGATGCTCTTGGAATAACGGTTCAAGGATTAGAAACAATACATCATAATGGAAATGATAAAGTTGTTTTAAAAAGGTTAGAAGAATTATTAGAAGAATATGATGTAGATACAATGGTAATTGGTCTTCCAATTAATATGAATGGAACAAAAACAGAAAGAGTAGAAGTGACAGAAAAGTTTATTCATAAATTACAATGTAAATTTAACAAAATAAAAATAGAAAAAATCGATGAAAGACTTACTACTGTTGCTGCACATAAAACTATGAATTACTTAAATATTAATAAACACAAAAAGAAAGATATTGTAGATACAATATCAGCAGTATATATATTAGAAACATATATGAAAAAGATTACTACTTAAATATAGTAGATATAATTTAAAAGTAGTAAAGACAATTTAAAAAGGCAGATTAAAAGTATATCATAAATAAAAATGTAAATAATATTTATTAGTTATTATTGTTGTAGAAATACAATTTAAATATAAAAAGTTGAAAGGAGAATTAACCATGAATGAAGATGTAAATAATATTCCAGATGCAGAGGAAATAGATAACATAGTAGTTCTAAATGATGAAGATGGAAATGAGGTTGAATTTGAATTTTTAGATTTGATTCAATATGAAAATGAAGATTATGTTGTACTATTACCAACAGAAGATGAAGGAGAAGAAGCAGGAGAAGTTGTTATTCTAAAATTAGAAGATACAGAAGATGAAGAACAAGAATCTTATGTAAGTGTTGAAGATGAAGAAACATTAAATGCTGTATTTGAAATGTTTAAAGAAAAATTTAAAGATGAATTTAATTTTGTTGAAGAATAAAAGCTAAAGGCTATTAACTATTTTGGTTAGTAGCCTTTATATATAATAATTTCTTTTAATCAAATTCAGGTTCCAGAATATCAGCCAAGCTCTATGGGGAATATAATTAAATTTATGAACGTTACTGCAGTAATTGTTTATGAGATTTAATGTTAAAAGACGTATCTTTATATAGATGCGTCTTTTTATAATAAATTAAATATTACATTTTAGAATAAAGTTACAGTATACAGCTTATTTTTATTTAATACAATTTTTACTTTTAAAATACATATTGCTTTTGCAAAAAATGTATAATATAATCTAATTATATCTTTTAATAGATATATGATCCGAAAAAAGGGGATGGATATAATATGAATAAAAGAATTAGTACTCGAAAAATAAAAGTTAGAGATATTCAAATTGGAGGTCAAAATAGAGTTATAATTCAATCTATGACTAATACAAAAACAAAAGATGTAAAATCTACAGTAAAACAAATATTAGAATTAGAAGATGCAGGATGTGAAATTGTAAGAGTTGCATGTTTAGATATAGAAGATGCAAAAGCAATAAAAGAAATAAAACAAAGTATTCATATTCCAATAGTTGCAGATATACATTTTGATTATAGAATAGCTTTGCAAGCAATTGAAAGTGGAGTAGATAAAATTAGAATTAATCCTGGAAATATAGGAAGTGAAGATAGAGTAAAAAAAGTAGTAGAAGCTTGCAAAGAACACAAGATACCAATTCGTATAGGAGTGAATCGGTGGTTCTTTAGAAAAAGATTTATTAGTAGATGGAAAACCAACTGCTAAAGCAATGGTAGAAAGTGCAAAAAGACATGTAGAAATATTAGAAAAATTAGATTTTTATGATATTTGTATTTCATTAAAAGCTTCAGATTTAGATTTATGTATAGAAGCATATGAAGAAGCAGCTAAAACATTTAACTATCCATTACATTTAGGTATTAC
>JAGATI010000076.1 GCA_017621295.1 Clostridia bacterium
AACTTAAAAACCATTAACCTATAACAAAATTATCTCTCTAAAGAAAATCCCCAATCTTTAATACCGGAAGTTTTTTTAATTTTCTTATGGTATTATTGTAATACCAGAAAATTTTTCTGGTATTTATTTAACACTAGAAACATTTTTACTTTTCTTCTGGTATTATTGCATTCAAAAAATTTTTTTCATACATAATATTCACTTTTTTGGAAAAACTAAACTTAAAAATAAATAAAATGGAGAATTTATATGAGCAATTTTACAAATAAATTTAAAAATGTATTTTCAAGTTTATTTTCATATCATCCAAAAAATGACTACAATTTCACAATAGCCGAAACACCTAATAACAATAACTTAAATCTATCATCTACAGAAGATTTAAGCCAAACAATTTTTAACACTATAGATAAAAACTTAGAATTTATGAAAATAAGATACAATTCTATGATTAACAGTGACATAGTAATTCGAGAATTTACATTAAATGCTAGAAACAAACAATTTTCAGCATTTATATTTTATATAGATGGAATGGTAGACCAACAATTAGTAAACGACTTCGTTCTAAATCCACTAATGCTAAAAAACATTGCAAATAGCTATGAAGGTGAAGAAAATAAAATAGTCTCAGAAATTACAACTAATAATGTAAGAATTAGAAAAGTAAAAAAATTTAATATTACAGATTATATAGATAGTTGTTTAATCCCTCAAAATAGTGTAAAAAAAGAAACTGAATTTTCTAATATTATATCTCGGAATAAATTCTGGTAATTGTGCACTTTTTGTAGATACAATTAATATTGCTTTTGATATTGATGTAAAAGGATTTAAACAAAGAAGTATAGATAGTCCAAATAATGAAATTGTTATAAGAGGACCTCATGAAGCTTTTGTAGAAAACTTAAGAACAAATACTTCATTACTTAGACGTACTGTAAATAACGAAAACCTTGTAATAGAAAATATTGAAATTGGAGATATAAGTAACACAAAATGTGCTGTTTGCTATATGAAAAATATTGCAAATAACGATTTAGTAGCAGAAGTAAAATTTAGATTAAACAATTTAGATGTAGACTCTTTATTATCTAGTGGAGAACTAGAACAATTAATTCGGTGAAGAAACAGATTATGGTATACCTGTAATTATAGCAACAGAAAGACCAGACAAAGCAACCAAGCATTTATTTGAAGGTAGAGTTGTTGTAATTGTAAATGGAAATCCATATGTACTAATAATGCCAGGCACTTTTATAGATTTTATATCTTCTCCAGAAGATACAAATTTAAAACCAGTATTTGCAAATTTTTTAAGAATTATAAGAGGCCTATCTTTATTTTTAACATTACTTCTTCCTGGTATATGGGTTGGTGTAACAAATTTTCATCAAGAACTTATACCAACAGAACTCTTATTTTCAATTGTAGCATCAAGACAAAATGTTCCATTTCCTATGATATTTGAACTGTTACTAATGGAAATATCTTTCGAACTTATTCGTGAAGCAGGTCTTAGAGTTCCCTCTCCTATTGGTCCAACCATCGGAATTGTAGGTGCACTAGTTCTTGGTCAAGCAGCTGTAAGTGCAAGTATAGTTAGCCCTATTTTAATAATTATTATTGCAATTACAGGTATTGCCTCTTTTGCTATTCCAGATTTCTCATTTGGGTTTCATTTAAGAATATCAAGATTCTTATTTATCGCTTTAGCATATATGTCTGGATTTTTAGGCCTAGGATTAGGATTACTTTTATACATTTCAACATTATGTAATATAAAATCATTTGGTGTGCCTTATATGGTACCATATGCACCACTTACAACTAAAACAAGTAGTAGATATTTAGTTTCTCCAACATGGAAACAAGAACAAAGACCAGATTATTTAAATCCTAAAAAAAGAACTTCCCAAAGTCATATTAGTATGAAATGGAAATATTGGAAAAACTAGCTCATTGTAATATATCATCTTATATATGGTTATTATAGTAATATCTAAATATATCATTATAAACTTTAAATAAACATCTATGAGTATTTAATAAGATTCTACAAGTTTATATAAATTAGCAGAAAAGGAGCTTAAAATCTATGGATAATACAAAAATTGGCAATGTATCAGCAATATTCTTAATTATAACAATCATGATAAACAACATAATTCTAAATATCCCAAAAAGTATATTAAGAACTTCTGAATCTTCCGCCCCATTAAATATAATATATATAAGTATTCTAGCAATTTTACTTACATTATTAATATGTAAACTATTTAAAAAATTTCCAGGTTCAGACATATTAGATGTATCGAACTTTCTATTTGGAAAATGGTTCAAATTTATAATAGGATTATTATTTATTATATATATACTTTCTACTAGTAGTGTACTTCTTAGAGATTTTAGTGAAGGTTTAAAAATAATATATTTTAGAAGAACTCAAATATATTTTATAATTGCTCTATTTATAATAGTTGCAGCATTTACAAACATTCTTGGTGAAAAATCAATAATTAGAAGCAATTTATTAATACTACCAATAGTTCTAATAGGTATTATATTTATATTTGTGGCTAATATAAAAAATTTTGTACCACAAAGAATATTTCCTATATTAGGAGATGGAGTAAATTCAACATTTATTACTGGAACAAGTAATTTATATGCATTTAGTTGCTTATTTCTTATTTACTTCATTCCTCCATATTTAAAAAATACATCTAGTTTAAAAAAAGTTGCTGTTACATCTATAGTAATTTCAGCTATATATTTATTTGTTTGTATATTTTCACTAATATGTATGTTTTCTTTTATAACTAAAGAAAATGAAATAATGCCAATATATTTAGTTAGTAGATATATTGAGTTTGGAACATTTTTTCAAAGAGTTGATGCAATCTTCTTTTTTATTTGGATATTAGAAGTAAGTTTATATTTAAATGTTGTTATTATGCTAACAATAAAAATATTTAAGAAAATTACTAATATAGAAAATCCTTCTACTATGATATCTCCAATTTGCTTACTACTATTTTGTTTTGCATTAATTCCTAAAAATTTGGCAGATATTAATTTGTTTAATGAAACATTTTACAAAAATATAACTTTATATTTTGTAATAATAACAAGTTTAGTTATTTTAATTTTAGCAAATATAAAAAATAAAATAAAAAACAAAATTAAGGAGGAGGTTTTAACTTGAACTTTAGACTTCTCAGTATTTTAAAAATATTTACAATTATAGTTATCCTTATAGTATTTATAATTGGTTTTAATCATGATCAAGATATAGATGATTATGCTTTTGCTGTAGCTATTGGTATTGATTCTGGTAATGATAATAATTTAAAAGTTAATTTTCAATTTACTAAACCAAATGGCGGTGGCGAAAGTGGTGGAAGTTCCGAAGTAGCTCCTACTTTTATATATACAGTAGAAGCATCTTCTATCACTTCTGCAATTAACTTAGTTAACAATTATATTAGTAAACAAGTTAATTTATCACATTGTAAAGTTGTAGTCTTTTCTGAAGAATTTGCACAAAAAGGAATAGAAAAGGAAGTATATACATTAATTAATGATGTAGAATTAAGACCAGATACTGGTATAATTATTAGTAAATGTAATACAAAATACTTTATAGAAAATTCTAAACCAGTCTTCGAAACTTTAGTATCTAAATATTATGAAATAGTACCTGCTACTACACAAATCACTGGATATACTTCATATGCTAAAATTGAAGATTTTTTTAATCAGTTACACTGTACAACTTGTGAGCCAGTAGCAATCCTTCGGTGGTATAACTTCTAATACATCAATTGATGAAAGAAATGTCTCTTCCTCAAATACACAAAAAGATGCTAATGTAAAAGTTGGAAGTTCTGCTCTTACTTCTAAGAAAGTTTCAGAAACTATTGGACTTGCAGTATTTAATGAAGATAAATTAGTTGGTGAATTATCGGGTATAGAATCTGCATGTTATTTACTACTAACTAATAAATTAGACACTTGTACTATATCTATAAAAAGTCCATTAGATGATACTTCTTCAATAGATTTATATATATATAAACAAAAAAACACCAAAAAGGAAGTAAATTTAATTAATAATTCTCCTTATATAAATATAGATGTTTCTATAAAAGCTCGTATATTATCTACTAATAAAAATCCTGAAGAGTTAACTAGTGATAATATAAAAAAGGTAGAAGAATCTGTTAATAAATATTTGCAAGAAGAAATTTCTAATTTTTTATATAAAACATCTCTAACATATAATTCTGATATATGTGGACTTGGTAAATATGCTATAACAAAATTCTATAAAAACTCTGATTGGGAAAATTATAACTGGTTAGAAAATTACAAAAATTCAATATTTAATGTTACTGTAAATTCTGAAGTAGTATCTAGCTTACTATTTACAGAAGTATAAATGCAATAAAATAGAAAGGATTAAATTATGATTATTTTTATTTTTTTATTTTCTATATTTATATTCTTTAAAACGGTTTTATATGGCATATATGAAATAAAAACTAATAATAACAAATTTGGTGGTTCTATTATTATTATTATTTCTATAACAGTTCTTTTTTTGCCAAGTTATATGGTATATATTAGATAAAAATATAATTATCTAAAAGCATATACTAGCCAAGCCAATAATTTAATATATATTTTAAAAACAAATCGCAAATTACACTAAACTATAACCTTCCTTTATAATAACTGCATAGTATAAAACTAATTACTGATAGTCCCCTACTATGCTTTAAGATTGGTTTTAAAAAAATATATAACTATTGGCTTGGCAATAAACATTATCTCTTAAATAAAATAAAACTGCCAATTGTAACATTTTATAAAAAAATGCCTATTTCAAACAAATACCTCTATCTGCAATTTTCTTATTTGCTACAAAATACTCTTGCCCCATATATGTTAATAAATTTGCTTTTCCATAGTCAATGTTTCCATTGTCTCTAACATACTCATCATCTGCATTAACTGCAACAATTTCTCCAATAAACATGTC
>JAGATI010000077.1 GCA_017621295.1 Clostridia bacterium
GGTTATCAAGTAGCTATTATGGCTCCTACATCAATCTTGGCAAGTCAGCATTTAGAAAGTTTTACTGAAATTTTAGAGAAATATAATATTAGATGTGAACTTTTAATAAGTAGTATCACAAAAAAGAAAAAAGAGGATATTTTAGAAAAATTAAAAAATGGAGAAATAGATGTATTAATTGGTACACATGCAATTTTAGAAGATAATGTTATTTTTAAAAATTTGGGTCTAGTAATTACAGATGAACAACATAGATTTGGAGTTAGGCAGAGAAGTAAGATTGCTTCTAAGGGGCAAAAACCAGACGTTTTGGTAATGACTGCAACACCTATCCCAAGAACTTTAGCTCTTATTTTATATGGAGATTTAGATATATCTATTATAGATGAATTACTTCCAAATAGAAAAAAAATAGATACTTTTGCAGTAACTAAAGGTATGGAAGAAAGAGTAAATAATTTTATAAAAAAACTTGTAAATGAGGGAACACAATGCTATATTGTGTGTCCTTTGGTAGAAGAAAGTGAAGAAATAGATGCAAAAGCTGTTATAGAACTTGCAGAAAAATATAAAAATGAAACATTTAAAGAATATAGAGTAGAATTTATACATGGTAAAATGAAACCAAAAGAAAAAGATGATATAATGTTAAATTTTAAAGATGGAAAAATTGATATATTAATTTCTACAACAGTTATTGAAGTTGGAGTAAATGTTCCAAATAGTAGCATAATGGTTATTGAAAATGCAGAAAGATTTGGACTTGCCCAGCTCCATCAATTAAGAGGAAGAGTAGGGAGAGGTGAGTATAAATCTTATTGTATATTAAAATATAATTCAAAATCTGATGTAGTAAGACAAAGAATGAAAATTATGCAAGACACAAATGATGGATTTGCTGTTGCTGAAAAAGATTTAGAATTAAGAGGTTCTGGTGAATTTTTTGGAACCAAACAACATGGAATTCCAGAATTTAAAATAGCAAATTTATTTGAGGATATTCCTATTTTAAAACAAGTTCAAGATTTATGTAAAAAAATTGAAGAAGAAGATCCTCGGATTAAATTTAGGTAAAAATAAAAAATTAAAAAATATAGTTCAAAGTCAATTTAAAGATAGGATTGAAATTTAGATTTTTATTGACAAAATATGTTCATATGGTGTAGTTATTGTTTTGGCATAAACAAATTAAGAGGGCTTCAAATTAGCCCTCTATAAATTTTTTATATTCAAAATACAATATGTGCATATAATTATTTTCTTATATTTGTTTCTTTTTCCCCATTATATTCATCAACAAAGTATAAAGGTCTATTTTTAGATTCGTAAAAAGCACGACCTAAATATTCACCAATTACACCTAAAAATATTAATTGTAATCCACCTAAAAATAGAATTACTACTAATGTTGATGCATAACCAGGAACATCTATTCCAGATATTATGGTTTTAAATATTATAATTAACATATAAATAAAACCAATAATAGAAACTAAAATTCCTATAATGGCAGACCACCTAAGAGGTGATGTTGTAAAAGATGTAATACCATCAATAGATAAATTAATTAATTTTCCATAGTTCCATTTTGTTTGTCCGTGCTGCTCTTGGATCTCTATCATATAATAATTCTTTTTTATTATATCCAATCCAACTAAATAATCCTTTTGTATATCTTTCAGATTCTCTTAATGATTTTAAGGCTTCAATACAACGTCTGTCTAAAAGTCTAAAATCTCCTGTGTCTTTTTGTATTTCTATATTAGTTACACTTTGCAAAGTTTTATAATACATTTTTGATGTAAATTTTTTTAAGAAAGTTTCGCCTTTTCTAGATTTTCTTTTTGCATACACATCATCATAACCTTCTTCCCAAAACTTTATCATTTCAGGAATTAGCTCTGGAGGATCTTGCAAGTCTGCATCAATTATAATTACACAATCTCCTTTAACATAATCAAGACCTGCAATCATTGAAGTTTCTTTTCCAAAGTTTCTAGAAAGATTTAAATAACATACACTAGAGTCTTTTTCTCTTAATTCTTTAATTATTTTAAGTGTATTATCTTTGCTTCCATCATTAATAAATAATATTTCAAAATTATATTTAGTATTTGAATCTATAATTTTTTTTAGTCTTTCATATAACATATTTAAAACTTCTTCTTCATTATATGATGGTACTAATATTGATACTAATTTTTTTTCATTTTCCATAAATGTAACCTCCAATGTTACAAATATATCACATATTTTACTTGGAGTAAATATTTTTTATATTCTTCTCAGAAGATAATTCCTTATTTATTAATCTATATGTTTTACAAATATCACAATCATTGCAAATGTGTATTCTATTTTCAAATATTAATTTTAAAGTTTTTATAAATTCATCATCACCTTGAATTAAGTGTATATTTATTTCTTTTGGAAGTAAATCTAGCAAAGTGTTTAATATATAGTCATTAGATGAAAATGATATATCTGATAAATATTTTGCATTAAATACATCTTGTGAAATTGAAAGAATATTTTTATTTTCATCTAATAAAATAGAATCTTCATTTATATAAATTAGATGAATAGAATTTATATTTGGTTCTTTGGATTTTATATATAATTTTAAAAGATCTATAAATTCTTTGTATTCTTTTTCTAGTATGAATTTATTAACTGCAATATCTACTGCAGAATCTATAGATTTAATATAATTTTGTAATCTGAAATTAACAAATCCAGAAAGTATCATGGAATTATTTTCTGTTAGATATTTAAATACATTTGCTAAAATGCATTCTTTTCTATAAGTGAAATCATTTGTTTCTTTTATATCTAAAAGATTAGTACATTCTTTAATTATTTCATTTTTTTCATAAAAATTGAAATAGAAATAATTGTAATTTAAAATGTGATTAACTAATTTTTCTTCATAGAAATTAATAATGCAATCAGTAATAATATCAGATAGTTTATTATAAAATAAAGAAAGATCTTTTCCTAAATAATGTATAATTACATTATTATATAATTTGAACTTATTTGAACTATAGTAGACATTTTCTATATTTAAGTCTGATATATTTTTTAGTAGATATTCTATTATTTTATTGTTATTTGTTTTTATACAAAAAGATTTCATAAGTAGAAAAACTCCTTTCTATTACACAAATATAGTATCTACTAAAAGGCTTATAGATATACATATTTTATTCTTTAAAGAAAAAAATGGTAACTTGTATTTGATAATCTTTTTTATTACATTCAATAGTAACCATGTTATGTAAAAAACATATAATATACTAATAGCACAAACAAATAGAAGTGCTATAAAGAAGGGGGAATATATTATGATGGAAGAATATGTATGTGAGAAAAAAGAGTGTTGTAGAAAAGATAAGAAAAAATGTTGTATAGATTTAGTAGTATTTATAATATCAATAGCACTGGCTGTAACAATAGGATTAATAGTAGGAGCATTAGTATCTGCAACAATTTTAGGAGCATTAGCTGCAATTATAGTTTTAGCAGTAGTACTTGCACTACTTTTAATAATAAGAATTATTATGATTGTATGTTGTAATAAAAAATGCTAGATTTAATTAAGTATATAGATGTGTTTAATTAAACACATCACTTACATAGAATATAAAAATAGATATAATATTTTAGTTAAAAGATTTAATATATAATAATTAAAATTTTTTTAGAATTTTTAGAGTGATAAATTCATATAAAAGATATACTATTTTTTCTATAGTTTAATAGAAAATAGTTTTATTTATATACAATTTATTAGGACAAGTATTAAATTATATATATTATACTAATATAAAATTAATTGTTATTATTGAATAGTGGGTTTTAGATATAATGTTACTACTCTACTATTTTAATTATTTAGCATTACTAGTAACTGTGAATCAATATTAGATAAATATAAAAATATTAGATAAATATAAAAATATTTTTCCTTGATTTTCTGTAATTCATATAGTATGATTGTACATGTAAGTTATTTGGAAAGGAAGATGAAACTTGAAAATATTAGCAGTTGGAGACATAGTAGGCGAAAATGGTGTAAAAAAGCTAAAGGAAATGTTGCCAAAAATAAAGCAAGAACATAATATAGATTTTTGTATTGTTAATGGCGAAAATTCAGCAGGAGGAATGGGAATAACAACTAAAATTTTTGAATGTATGCTTAATTTAAAAATTGATGTAATTACAATGGGAAATCATACCTGGGGAAAAAAAGATATATTTAGTTTTATAGATAATCCAAGAATAATTCGACCAGCTAACTATTCAAAAGGTGTAGTTCGGTAAAGGTTATGGAATATATAATTGTAATGGTAAGAAAATCGCAGTAATTAATTTAATTGGAAGAACAGATATGAATGTATTATCAGAAAATCCATTTCTAGTTGCAAAGGATTTGGTAGAAAAATTAAAAGATAATACAGATATTATAATTGTAGACTTCCATGCAGAAGCTACAGCAGAAAAAATAGCAATGGGGTATTTTTTAGATGGTAAAATTACAATTTTATATGGAACACACACACATGTACAAACAGCAGACGAAAAAATACTTGAAAAAGGTACTGCATATATAACAGATATTGGAATGACAGGTCCAAGTAAATCTGTTATTGGTATGGATGTAGATGCTTCTATAAAAAGATTTGTAACATCATTACCAGAAAGATATAAATTAGCAGAAGGAAACTGTTTATTTAATGGATGTATTTTTGAAATAAATGACGAAACTTGTCGAGTAGAGAACATACTTAGAATAAATGCAAAATAAATGCCGAAAAATAGAAAATAATGCGATATGTTTTTCCTTTTATTTCCAAAAAACTACTAGACATTTTCTAATAAATGTAGTATAAATATACTTGTAAAAAGTAAAACAAAAATAAAATTATAGGAGGCAAAAAATGGAAGTTTTAAAAATCTCATCAAAATCAAATCCAAATTCAGTAGCAGGAGCAATAGCTGGATTAGTAAAGGAATCAAACCAAGCAAGAATGCAAGCAATTGGAGCAGGAGCATTAAATCAAGCTGTTAAAGCTGTAGCAATAGCAAGAGGTTTCGTTGCACCATCTGGAGTTGATTTAGTATGTATACCAGCATTTGCAGAAGTGCAAGTAGAAGGAGAAGAAAGAACTGGTATGATGCTTATCGTAGAAGCTAGAAAATAATAATTAATAAATAAAATAGATAGGGGGACATGAGATTTTTCATGTTCTCTTTTTGATTAAAAACTATTGAAAAATAAGAGCTTTTAATATATGATAACTAAAAATATATTGTATAGAGATTATATTGAAAATATATAAAATTTTTATACAAAAAATATGGTTTTATAGGTAACCATAAAAAACCTAAATATGTTATACAAGGAGAGTTAGTTAAAATACTAAAATAACTAACTAAGAATAGTACATATGAAAGTGAATTTTGTTAAATATATTTTTATTATAATAGTTATATCTTTAATCTGTTTTGCTATTTATTTTATTTATAATAATGTAGAAAATAGAGATGAGAATAAGGTACAAGAAACTACACAAGAAATTGTATATTCTAAAGAAATAACAATTGGAATTTCAAATTATGATAATATAAACCCAATTGTAACTAATAATAAAGAAATAATAAATATAAGTAAATTAATATTTGAACCATTAATTAGTTTAGATGAAGAATATAAAAAAGAATTATGCCTTGCAAAAGAATGTGCAAAAATAAATTCAAGCTCATATTTAATAAAGATAAATAATGACATAAAATGGTCAGATGGAACAAATTTAAAAGTTGAAGATGTAGAATTTACTATAAATAAACTAAAAGAAGGTAAATCAGTATATTCAAATAATGTAAGTGAAGTAAGTAAGCTTGAATTAATAGATACTTCAACTATCAGAATTGATTTAAATAAAGAAAATGACTATTTTGAAGATAATTTGGTCTTTCCAATATTACAAAAAAGTAATTATACAAATGGAGATTTATCTAAAAATAATGGAATTCCAAATGGAACTGGAATGTATAAGATTAGCAGATTAGATACAGGTAAGATTGTTTTAGAAAAGAATAATAACTGGAGGAAAAAAGAAAAAGATTCTAAGATAGAAAAAATAAATATTTTAATTTTTTCAGATATGGGAGAATTATATAATAGTTTTAAAATTGGAAATGTAGATATAATTCATACAGCTAATATAAATTATCAAGAATATATTGGTACTTTAGGATATAAGGTGAAGGAATATAAAGGAAGAGAATTAGATTTTTTAAGTTTAAATTGCGAAAATGAGATATTAAATCAGAAAGAAGTAAGAAAAGCAATTTCTTTTGCAATAGATAAATCTAATATTATTCAGGAAGTTTATAATAATCAATACTACATATCAGGAGGCATACTGGATTATGGCTCATATCTTTATAAAAAAGAAAATGTAAGTTTAGGATATAATAATGAGCAATCAAAAAAGATACTATCAGAATCTGGTTGGACATATAAAAATAATAAATGGCAAAAGAAAAATAGTTCTGGAATTACAAAGAGTTTATCTCTAAATTTAGTTGTTCAATCTAGTAGTGAAAAAAGATTGCAAGTTGCAGAATTAATAAAAGAGCAATTAAATCAAATTGGTATAGAAATAACTATTAGAAAAGTTAATGATACACAATATATGAAGTATTTACAAAATAAAAATTATGATATAATTCTTACAGGAATAAATAATGGATTTAGCAGTGATTTGCAATATTTCTATGGAGATAATAATTTAGCAAATTATAATAATACAGAAGTTAAGGATATTATTAATGAAGTTAAGAAGATTAGTGATGATAAATTAATATGCGAGAAGTATAATAGGTTATTTGATATTATGCAAGACGATATGCCATATATTACTTTGTATCGTAATAAAAATATGCTTATATTAAATAAAAAAGTTTCAGGAGAATTTAATCCTAATAATTATTCTTTGTTTTATAATTTTGAGACATGGTGTAAGCAGTAGAAAGTTGTTACCAGTCAGCTTTAATTTTAAAATCACAAATAAAATTAGTCCGTAGCCTGTGTATTTATATATAAAA
>JAGATI010000078.1 GCA_017621295.1 Clostridia bacterium
ATTTCAAGAGAATATACACATATTGGTATGTTTGAAAAAGAAGAATGTGAAAAAACAATAAAACTTGCACAAGAAAGAGTAGAAAATTATAAAAACGGAAGGAGTGAGATATTTAAGTGCATTTAGAATTAAGAGATTACCAAAAGGAATGTTTAGACTTAATTGATAAATTAGAACCAGGATCATATTTAATACAAATGGCAACTGGATGCGGTAAAACAGCAACTTTTACAAATATAAAAAGAAAAGGTCGTGTACTAGTCCTAGCACACAGAGAAGAACTAGTTACACAACCTGTAAAATACTATGACTGTCCAGTAGGAATTGAAATGGCAAATAGCAAATCCCACGGAGAACCAGTCGTAATAGCATCAGTACAAAGTATAATACATAGATTAGAAAAATTCAAGCCCACAGAATTTGATATGATCATAACAGATGAAGCACATCATGCTGCAGCATCTTCTTATAGAAAAATATATGATTATTTTAAACCAAGATTACATTTAGGATTTACAGCTACACCAAACAGGGGAGATAATGTAAGACTTGATGATATATATCAAGATATCATATTTGAAAGAGATATTAGATGGGCAATAAAAAATAAGTATTTAACTGATATTTACTGTATGAGGGTGAATATAGGATACGATATATCAAAAGTAGCAAGAAGAATGGGCGACTTTGCTCCAGGAGAATTAGAAGAAGTAATGAATCAAGAAGTATTGAACAATGCTATTTTAGATGCGTATGAAAAATATGCAAAAGGTCAAACACTTATATTTGCTTGTAGTGTAAAACACGCACAAGCAATAGCAGAAAAAATACCAGGAGCAGTAGCAGTAACTGCAGATACTAAAAATAGAGAAGAATTAATAAAAAAATTTACAAATAGAGAGATACCTGTACTTGTAAATTGTATGATTTTTACTGAAGGAACAGATATGCCTCTTGTTGAAACTGTTATGATAGCAAGACCGACAAGTAATAGTAGTTTATATACTCAAATGGTAGGTAGAGGTTTAAGACTTTATCCAGGAAAGGAAAAGCTTACATTAATAGATTTAGTTGGAACAACAGGAAGAGCAAATCTTTGCACAGCACCAACTTTAATAGGTATAGATTTAAATGGAGTACCAGCAAACAAACAAGATGAAATACAAGGGGATTTATTTGAATTACCTGATTTAGTAGCAGAAAAGGCAGACTGCCCATCATCTTGGATAAGAAATATTGAAATAGTAAATATTTGGGCAAAAGAACAACAATATAAAACGCACGGAGTAAATTATTTTAAAATGCCAAATGGTGATATGGTAGTTAGTATTCCAAAAAGAAAAATAGTAATAAAAGCACAAGATGAATTAGGAAAAACAAATTTTAATGGTAAGAAAATAAGTATGCAGAAAGCATTTGATGAAGTATATCTTTATTTAAAAGAAAATTATCCTGATCAAGAATATATTTGGAATATAGAAATGATTAAAAAATGGGGTAAAGTACCAGCAAGTGAAAAGCAAGTTACAATGATTAAAAGATTTATGAAAGATTTTGACACAGAAAACTTAAATAAAATGCAAGCAACACAAATATTAAACAGATTATTTTATAAGTAGGTGATTAAATGCAAAGAAGAGGTTTTATATTTGAACATCAGATTCAAAAAGTATGTGATTATGTAGAAAAAATTGGTGGACATACACACAAGAATCATCCTGAAAGAACAGTTGATGGCACATACAAAAAAGGAGAGCCTTTTGACTATGAGATATTTCTTCCAAACTATAAAGCTGTATTTGATGCAAAAGAAAGCAAAACAAGAAAATGGCATATGGTAGATAAAGATATTAGACAATGTAATGAAATGAAAAAGTGTAAGAACGCAGGATTAAAAGCATATTTCTTAATTTGTTTTGAAGGTAGAGATGTAAGAATGATAGATGTAGACACAGCGATAGCAACATTAAGAAATGGAAGTAGAACAATATCTGCAGAAGGTAATCCTAGTTGGGATTTAATTAATTTTTTAGGAGGAAAAACAAATGAATGAAAAAGAATATTTAGAAAATAAATGTGGTAAATGTACAAATAGAGAAAATACAAAAGATTTATGCAACATAGTAAAAACAATGGATGGTAATTATAGATGTCCAAATGAAAATATAATTGAGTTAAATGAATATATAAAAACTTGTACAGGAGAAATTAGAAAAGTTATAAGTGTTGAAGATGAAGAATATCAAGTTTTTAAAATGGACAAGAAATGTTTATTACCAATTTATACGGACAATAATTCTAAACTAGAATTATTAAATAGTATTGGTGACGATCAGATTATAAAACATAGTAAAGAAATAACAGATTTAATAATGGATGGCGATTTTATAATTTATTCAGTAACATCAAAAATAATAAGAGCTGGAATAGTAAAAAAATATATGAACAGAGATAATACATATTATTTAGGTGTTGAGGGATATAAGCTAAAACAATTAAATATAAAAAAAGTAATAACTAAAAAAGAATTAGAGAAAGTAGGATATGAAGTAAATGCAAGTGTTTAGATTTATGAGTAAAGTTGAATTTGAAAAATATAAAAACAACTTTACTTTGAAAAATAGCAAAAAGCATGAACAAAAAACAAATTCAATAGGATTTTGCTTTTTGAATATAGAAGATTATACACCTGAAGAAGCAATGCACTTTTTAAGCGGAATAGTATCATTTGATGTATGTGCTGTATTTGAAACAGAAGAAAAATTACAAAAAACTTATGGTATATATGCAAAACCAATAAAACCATCAGATAATCCAATGGAAGATTTAATAAAATTATTATGTGGATTTAATGAAAGATTTACTGCAGATGAATATTGTACAACACAATATGATAAGAAAAAAATGAAATTAATAAAATATAGTGAAGATATTTGGAAGCAATGGAATCCTTCAGAACAACAAGCAAAATTAAAATGGGTGGAGGTGTAATAAGTTATGTCAGAAAAATTAATTGCAATAAAAGATTATTTAAAATCAAGAGTACAATCAGTTGATACTTGTTTAAACAAATTAGTAGATCCAAGTATAGGAATGATAAATGTATCAGGATTAAGTAAGAAAGAAAAAGAAAAAGTTATAAATCAAAGAAATTGTTTATTAGTGCAAAAACATTGTTATAATGAAATTTTGGAATTATTGGAGGAAAAATAAAAATGGAAGAAATGTGGAAAGAAAAAACAAAATTAGATAAAAAGAATAAATTTATGATTACATGGCATATTTTAATGGTGATATTTAGTATAGTAGTTGCAATAATAGAAAAAGACCTTACATGGGGACTAGTTGCATTATTATGGGTAGATGTAGTAGTGATGGAGTATTGCAATGCTAAAATGCTAAAAGGAAAAGAAGCAATAATAGATATACAGGAAGATCATATTAAAGTACAGACAGATATTATAAATACTTTATTAACAGAAACAGCAATAGAAGTTGATATAAAAAATATAAAAATACCTAAACATTTTACAAAACCAAATGCAGAGAAATTAAAAGAAAGATTTGATTATTATAAGCAAAACAAAAAATTTAAAAAACCTATTATTATTGACAACAATTATACTTTAATAGATGGATATACATCATATTTAATTGCTAAAAATTATAATAAAACTTCAGTTATTGTTCATTTGAGAAGAAATAAAGGTGATATAGATGGATGATAGAAAAACATTAATACAAAAAATAAAAACTTACAAAGGTATGCTGCAGAAGCAAAATAAAATTATTAATGAAATGGCAAAAGAAATATATTTAAAAGAACCACTTAAATATAATAATGCTCAAGAAGTAAGAGAACATTATGAAAAAGAGGTGTAAATATTGAATAAGAAAGATATAAAAATTGGAGATATACTTTACTGGAATACAACAGGAGCATTTGAAAGTAAAATATCATTAAAATGTGAAGTTATTGATATAGGTAAAAGGTGGATATGGGTTCATGTTAAAGGATGTTTAGCTTATAATAACTTATTGCCTGTAAATTTGAGTAAAGAGCCGTTATATAAAGTTACAAACCAAAATAATAAGTAAGTAAATTTATTTACTTACAAAAATAGAAAAACGAACACGAATATCCAAAAGAAAAGGAGGTGTAGCAAATGGCTATAATTAAAGCAATATTTATGTTTTTTACAGGACTTTACGCATTGGCTAAAATGGTGGATGGAATGAATAATAAGTATGTAACAAACAAAGATAAAATAGTTAATTTAATAGAAATAGTTGTTAGTGTATTACTAACATTTGCTATATTTAAGTTTTAGGAGGTGCAAAAGATGAAGATACAAGAAGTGTTAGAGAATTATAATGTATATAAAGCTAGAATAAGCATTGCAGAATCAGACATACAAGATTTAAAAAATGAAATGTATGATTTAAAAACTGCAAAAATGGACGGTATGCCTAAAGCTAAAGGTTACACAAGCTCTAGTCTAGAAGAAGCTTTTATAAACACTCAAGAAAAGATAGATAAAAAGCAAAGATACATAAACGAACTTACTTTAAAGCTTCAAATTGTAGAAGATTTAGTAAAAACATTAAAAAAGTATAACCAGGATATAATAGAAATGAGATTTTATGAGAAAATAAGCATAGAAGAAATTGCTACAAGAAAAAATAGAACTTATGGAGCAATAACAAAAACAATAGAGAAATCAGTTGAAAAAATGCAAAGAGAATATAACAAAAGCAAAAAAGTATAAAAAATTTCCAAAAAAATTATAAACTTTTTCTCTATTTTTTAAAAAAATAAAGTGTTATAATTATAATTGAGATTAATGTAAATACCTTTTTGAATCACATAATGATTCTCCTTTTATAAATGGTCGCCGATATAAATGTCGGTGACTTATTTTTTTATATTGCGGAGATGGTGCAATGGAAGCACGATGGGGTCATAGCCCATAGACGAGGTTCGAATCCTATGTCCGCAACCAATAATTACAAATGAGGTATGCCTATGAATTTGGGTAGATGTATGTTAAGAGAATGTAAAACTTGTAGATATGAAACAAGTTGTTTTAAGGAGTATGGAAATGAATATTCAAAAAATAAACATAGAAAAACTAAAAGCAGCAGAATACAATCCAAGAAAAGACCTAAAACCAGAGGACGAAGAATATCAAAAAATAAAGAAAAGCATACTTGAATTTGGATATGTAGCACCTGTAATAGTTAATTCGGATATGACTGTTATAGGAGGACACCAAAGGATAAAAGTATTAAAAGAATTAGGTTATTCAGAAATAGAATGTAATATTGTTGATTTAGATAAAAACAAAGAAAAGGCATTAAATATTGCATTAAATAAAATATCTGGTGAATGGGATAATTCTAAATTAGAAGAACTATTAGCAGACTTAAAAGAAACAGACATAGACCTAGACCTAACAGGTTTTACTTTTGATGAAGTAGATGAGATGTTAAAAGATATAACAGGCTCAAAAGAAGATGATTTTGACATAGACCAAGCTTTGGAAGAAATTGAAGAACCAGTAAGTAAGCTTGGAGATGTTTGGATATTAGGTAAACATAGATTAATGTGTGGTGATAGTACAGTAAAAGAAAATGTTAATAAATTAATGAATAACAATAAAGCCGATATGGTATTTACTGATCCACCTTATTTAATGAATTTTGAAGGTAATGTTCATGCAGATGGAAGTAAAAGTTTTAATGCTGTCCATGGAAAAATAAAAAATGATAATATGAGTAGAGAAGAAGGCGACCAATTCATACTTAAAATGTTTGAAATGATAAAAGAATATAATAAAGGTGCTTATTATGTATGTTTTTACAGATTAGGATTAGATTACATTTTTAGAGCATTAGATAAGCTAAATAATAGATATAAAGCCTTAATTATATGGAATAAAGGAAATCATACTTTATCTAATAGTGATTATATGAGTAAATATGAACCTATTGTTTATGGATGGTTTGCTTCTCATTTATTTTATGGAGATAGAAGTAATTTTGATATATGGGATATTGAAAGAACAAAGAAAAATGATTTGCATCCTACAATGAAACCTGTTGATTTAGTAGTAGAAGCAATAAAAAATAGCAGTAAAATAGAAGATTTAGTATTAGATTTGTTTGGCGGAAGCGGAACAACATTAATTGCTGCAGAACAAACAAAAAGGATTTGCTATATGATGGAATTAGATCCAAAGTATTGCGATGTTATTATTAAAAGATGGGAGACATTAACAGGAGAAAAAGCAATATTAGAAAAGTAAACGGAGGTGGGTGATATGCATTGACGGAAGTTGAAATTGAGAATATAAAAAAAGATTATTTGCAGGGCATGAAATACAAAGATATTATTGAAAAATACAATATCACTCAACCTGAATTAAGAAGTATTATTCGTAACAATAAATTAACAAGGACAAAAAGTAAAGCACAAATGGGAAATAAAAATGCAGTAGGAAATAAAGGTGGGTATGGAACTGAAAATAATAAAAATGCAGTTGTTACTGGAGAATATGAAAAAATATATAAAGATGTTTTAGATGAAGATGAATTAGAATTATATAAAAATTTTGAAGTTAATGACAAAGAACAACTCTTAATAAACGATTATAAAATGCTAACTATTAGAGAAAAGAGAATGCTAACAAGAATAAGTACCTTAAAACATAAAGGTAAAGATATGACAATTAACTTTATTAGAAATAAAAAGAGTAAATTTGAAACAGAAACAATAACAGATGCAGAACCTACCTTAAATATGATTCAAAGAATAGAAGATGGATTAACCAGGGTACAAGAAGCAAAAAGAAAATGTTTAGAAAGCTTGGCCAAGATTAATTCAAATGATGATGATAAAACAGTAAATGTTAATCTTTTAAATACAAATCCTTTATTAGAAAGTATAAATAGACAATTAGGTGGTGGTAAAAATGGAAAATGATGAAGCATTTCCACTATCTGAAAAGTATATTGACTTTTTAACACATGAAGCAAGTACAGAATTTTTGGAAGGTACAACATTTGCTGGTAAAACAACAGTTGCAGTTCCTAAATTTATGTTTAAAGTTGCTCAAAGCCCAAAGAAATTACATATAATTGCAGGGTTAGACCTGGGAACAATAGAAAAAAACATAATAAATAAAGATAAAGGATTAATAGAAATATTTGGAGAATATGCAAATGGTGGATGTATAGAATATAACGCAAATGGTAAAGGTGTACATTCATTACCACATATTTTATATCATACTCCAAACGGTGTAAAAGTTATATACATTGTAGGATATGACAATAAAACTAGATGGAAAAAGGTACTAGGTGGACAATATGGATGTATTCTTATAGATGAGTTTAATATTGCTGATATGGACTTCGTAAGAGAAATCTTTATGCGTTGTGATTATAGAGTATGTACTATGAATCCAGATGATCCAAATAAAGAATGTTATAAACAATATGTAAACAAAGCAAGACCAATAGAAAAATATAAAGATGATGCACCAGCTGAATTATTAAATATGCTAAATGAAGAACAAATGGATGATTGGACTTGGTGGTATTTTTCTTTTGATCATAATAAAAGTTTAACACCTGAAAAAAGGAAAAATATTATAAATTCTGTACCAGTAGGTACAAAACTATGGAAAAATAAAATAAAAGGTTTACGAGGCAAGGCCACAGGTCTTGTTTTTCTTAATTTTGATAGAAGAAAACATTGTATTAGCAAAGAAGAAGCAAAAAAATATTTAAAATCAAACGAAAGTGAAACATTACAATTAACTACTAAACTTGAAAAAACACAAAGACAACAAGGGGAACATTTTATTATATTTACTGCAGCATTAGATACATCTTACAGTTCATTAAGCCCTGATACAATAGCAATGTCATTTGCAGGTATTACAAATAAAGGTAAATACATATTGCTAGATGAAAGAGTATATAACAATGCAAATTTAGAAGAACCATTAGCACCAAGTGATACAGTAAAAAACTTTGTAGACTTCCTGGAAAGAAACAGGAAAGAATGGGGATTAGCAAAGAATGTATTTATTGATAGTGCAGACCAAGCAACAATTAAAGAATTTGCTAAATACAAAAGGCAAACAGGCTGTATTTATGTGTTTAATGATGCTTGGAAAGCTAAAATGCAAATAATAGATAGAATAAATACACAATTAGGATGGTTTAAAGATTTTTGCTATTTAGTTGTAGATACTTGTGTTAATTATTGTAATGAGTTGGATGTTTACAGTTGGAAAGAAGATAAAGATAACGAGCCTGAAGATGCAAACGATCATATGATTAATAGTTGTCAATACAGTTGGATTCCATATGTAAGCAAGATAGGAGTTTTAAAATGAAGTTTGGAGAAAGAGTGAAAAGTATGATTAAATCATGGTTAGATATTAGACCAGCACAAGGTCAAACATTTATAATAAATGAAAATATAGATTTTCAAGCAAATTGTATTAGAAATAAGATTTGGTATAGAGGAGATAGTAGAGAATTATCTGAATTTTATGGTCAATTACCATTTTCAAGTGATACTTTTTGGGGTGCAGCACAAACTGCAGATATTAGAATGAAAAAATCACATTCAGGATTACCAAAATTAATAGTAAAAACAATTATAAATACAGTAATGACGGATTATGCAGGCGATAATGTAGAAGATGAATATTGGAAACAAGTTAATAAAGAAAATGAATTTGATAGTAAGATGCTAAAAGCATTATTAGCAGATTTGTTACATATAGGAGATGGAGCAATAAAAATAAATTATGATGCTAATATATCAGATAAAGCAATTCTTGAATGGGTAGAAGGTTCAAAAATAGAATTTATTTATAGCAGAGGCAGATTAATAGAACTTGTATTTAAATCATATCATGAAGAAAACAATACAACATATATGCTAGAAGAACATTACGGATATGGATATATAACTTATAAGTTATTAAAAGATGATAAAGAAGTACCATTAAAAACAGTAAAAGTATTAGAAAAACTAGAAGATATTACTTTTGATAAATCAGTTATGTGGGCTATTCCAATAATGTTAAATGAATCAGCAAAATATAAAGGTAGAGGGGAATCTATTTTCGAAGGAAAATACGATTCTTTTGATAGTTTAGATGAAATAATTTCACAATGGTTAGAAGCAGTTAGGGCTGGTAGAGCAATAAAATACATCCCTGAAAATATGATACCAAGAGATCCTGACACAGGAGAATTTTTAATAAATAGTAATCCTTTTGATAATAAATATATTTCTCCTGAAGGAAGTATGAGTGAAAATAATCAAAATAAAATAGAAATACAACAAGCTAAAATACCAACTGAAAACTATTTAGAATCTTATATAACATTTTTAGATTTGTGTTTACAAGGAATTGTAAGCCCATCTACTTTAGGAATTGATAATAAAAAATTAGATAATGCAGAAGCTCAAAGAGAAAAAGAAAAAACAACATTATATACTAGAGGTTTAATAATAGATACTTTAACTGAATTTATACCAAAAGTTATTAATACTGTTTTAAAATCAAGAGCACAAATGGAAAAGAAACCTACACCTGAAGATATAGAAGCAACTCCAAAATTTGGAGAATACAATAATCCAAGTTTTGAAGCACAAGTAGATCGGAAGAGCACACG
>JAGATI010000079.1 GCA_017621295.1 Clostridia bacterium
GATTTTTTCAAGTATTTTTTTCAATATACTTTGTTCTGAACCAGAATCAATATTACTTGAAACATTTTTAGCAAAAGGTCTTGCTGCTATATATCTAACTAATGCATATGCTGTTCTATAACTTGGTCTTATTGTGCTTATTAGCCTTCCTGTTGATATTTTTACTGGAATATTCAAAATAATTTTTCCAGCAACATCACTTTTATTTATATTACTAATTCCTTGACCTGTTAAAACAACATTATTTATTCTTGATTTAATCCCTTGTGCTGTTATATCTCTATTAACTATCGAAAATATTTCTTCAATTCTTGCTTCTATTATTTCTATAAGTTCTGAACTCTTTATTACTCTACTTTTAGATTCACTTTTGCAAGTATTTAAAATTATCTCATTATCATTATCTATAAAAGACTTCATTGCTAATCCATATTGTCTTTTTAATTTATCAGCCTCTTCAATCGATATATCTAATACTAATGCTATATCATTAGTGATATTATCACCACCTAAAGGTACTGTACCTGTATATATAAATGAATTACCTTCAAATACTCCTATATCAGTATTTCCTGCTCCAATATCTAAAATCATTATATTATCATTCAATTCATTTGTATCTAATATAAGATTTCTCTCTGCTAATGTTTCTGGTACTAATCCATCTATTTCTAAACTTGCTTTTCTAAAAATATTACATAATTGCCTAATATAATCTTTATCTGCTAATATTACCTGTGCCTTCATAGTAAAATTACTACTTAAATTACCAACTGGATCACTTACTACTTTTCCGTCCTCTAATATAAATTCATCTGCTACTATATCTATTATACTTTTTCCTTCTGGTATATCTATGTCTTTTGCTTGCATTAATGCAGAAGATATATCTTTCACTGAAATTCCTGCATATCTATCTCTTGATTCTTTGCTTATACTATTTTGAACAATTGTAACATATTTCCCAGGTATAGTTACATAAGATGAATTTATTTTTAATCCAGACTCCATTTCTGCATCTCTTACAACATTTTCTACTGCCATTACTATTGCATCTTCATCTACTATTTTACCTTTTTTTATAGCGTTACATTTTTGACTAGTACTACAAATTATTTCGATTTGATTGAAGTTATTGACTTCTCCTACAACAAGACTAACTTTAGATGTACCTATATCAATACCTACTATTATATCACCTATAGCCAAAGTTAACTCCTCCATTTTTTACCGCATTTTAATTCTAGCCTAAGAATATTATATTTCTCCAAAAATGTCAATAGAATCTGTTATATTTTTGTAATATTTTCGTAACAGTTTTGTAACAATGTCGTTTCCTGTAAACTATTGACACTTTATATATAATTTTGTCTTTATATTCTTAGCACATTTTTTAAACTTTATCAATACTTTTTTTCTTACTTTTTTTATTTTCTTTTTTTTCTATCAATTTTTCTATATAATATCTTCTTATAAAACCTAAATTATTAAACATTCTACTAACAAATACAAAAATAGCTGCTAGATAAATATCTACATTTAATTTTTCTCCTAAATATGTTAAAACAATTGCTAAAATTGCGTTTCCAAAAAAACCTGAAACAAATATCTTCATATCAAAATTCTTTTTAATTATTGATGTTATTCCTCCAAAAACAGTATCTAATGCAGCCATAATACCAATAGCTAAATAACCTGAATATGTGTATGGAATTATAGGAGCATACATTCCTATCACTGCCCCCAATATACATCCAATAATAATTGCAATAATAATCATTTTACTCTTCTCCTTCTTTTATATATTTTAAATTAACATCTTGCTCAATTTTATTTATAGTCACATTTTTTTGTTTTTCTATTTTTATATCTATATCATATTGATTAGTATAATAATCTATAAAACCATTTTTTGCATTTAATGTACTATATAAATAGGTTTGATTTCCTATCGCCTTTATTTCATATGGAGATGAAATTCTTTGTCCATTTATTAAAATCAAATCATTTGTTGCGTCTGTAACATCTGTCATAGAAAGTATTCTTATACCATTAATAGATATCGCTTCAGCTCCTGCATACTTTAGTTCATTAACAGCTTCAGATAAATCTGTTGCTAAAATTTTAGCATTTGCCTTATCTGTTAAAGTTACTATAACACCTTCTCCTTTTACTGATTTTTTACCTAATAATACATTAGTTTGCTCTAGCTCTTGCTCCATTAAATATGATGAATCTTCATTTTTTTCAATTTGCTCTTCATATTCTAATATTTTTTTATTTGTAGATTCTAAAGTTTCACTTATTTTTTCATACTTACTTTTCCATGTTGATATTTCTT
Organism: Clostridia bacterium; assembly: GCA_017621295.1. The sequence continues at coordinate 2,342 of JAGATI010000079.1, forward strand.
TCCTCAGCTCTGTTTCTCTTGAAGCTGTTTCTGACTCAAAATCAGTTTTCTCTACTGCTTTAACTCTCATCAATATAACAGAAACTAGTATAACACACATAATAAATATAACAATACATATGGTAATATTTGCTTTTTTCAATTTACTCACCTCTTATTATGTAATACTTTTTAAATGTTCAAAATTTATTAAACCATTATATTTTTGTATTTGTATATTGGTAGATTTTATAACTTCTGATTTTATACCATTACTATTTAATAATTCTATATATCCACCTGGTCTAACTAGTGCACCATGTAACAGTCTTGTCTCTCCTATAGCTTTTATAACAAAAGGTGATTCTATTTTTTCTGAGTTTACTTTTATTACATTTCCATCACAAGAAATAACAGAATTCCATATTAATCTTTTATTATTTATACTTATACTTTCAGCACCTGCATTTTTTAATTCATTTATAATATTATCTAAATAATCTTTTGTACTTTCATCTAATTGCTTTGCTAAAATATTTATTGTAACTCCTTCTCCACTTACATCAGTTAAACCTAAAATAGTATTATATTTTTTTATATTTTGTTCTTTTAATCTAAAATTTTCATCATTTTTTGTTGCCTTTTGTCTAATTTTTTCTAATTTTTTTTCTGCCTTTTCCAAACTATTTGCACTAGTATCGTATTTATCTTTCCACTTAAGTACTTCATTTCTTAAATTATCATCTGCAATTACTTTTAAAACTGGAGAATTTATTCCTTCTATTGTTCTAATCTGAATTAATATTGCTGATACAATTATAGAACACATTATAGCTAATATTATTACAATATTCCTTTTTGACATATTAAATAAACTCCTCCAATCTATTAATCATTACTATATTTAATATCTAAATTTCCATTATATTTATCTATTCTTATGTTATTTTGTAATTCCATTTTCACAGTAATACCACTATCTGTATAAGTTTGAATATATCCATCTTTTGAGTTAAGAGTACTCGATAATAAATTTTGCTCTCCAATACATTTTATAATATATGGTGATGACAATTTTTGTCCTTCTATCTGAACTGTATAATTCACATCAACTATATCTGTCATATTTATAATTCTTATACCATTAATTGAAATAGCTTCTCCTCCTGCATATTTTAATTCATTTACTAGATTCAATAAAGCTCCTTGGGTAACCTCTCTATCTTTGTTATCTTCTAACGTAATAACAATTCCATCTCCTTCTACATCTGTTATTCCAATTAACTTCTCTAGCTCATGTAATTCTTTATCTATCACTTTAGCTGTTTCATCATTATTTTGTAAAATTGATTCATATTCATCTATTGTCTGATTGCGACTTTTAAGCTTTTGAGCTATTTCATTATATCTATTTTGCCAAAGCATAATTTCACTTTTAAGTTCATCTTCATTCATGTTTTTTATATCTGTTAAATTAGTCTGCCACGCTGTTCTAAACTGCATAAACATAACACATGTTAAAATAATACACATAAAAAATAGAGTTATACTTACTATTATTTTATCCCTTTTCAAACTAATTCACCTCTATTCATTGTTACTTGCATAATTAAAATTAATTGTACCATCAAATTTACTAATCTCTACATCATCATTTTTCTGAATCTCTACAATAATACCTGAATTATTTAATCTTGTTATTGTTTCGCCTAAATTTCCATATAATAATTCTGGTGAGCCTATAGCCTTGATTTCAAATGGAGATCCCACTTTTCTATCATTAATTCTTATTATATTTCCAGAACATACAATAGATGTTCCATTAATAACTCTTTCATTATTAATTGAAATAGCCTCTGCTCCAGATACCTTAAGTTTCCTTACTACCTCTCTTAAGTTTGCATCATGCACTAGATATGACCTAATATCATCTGTTACACCAATACTTTCATTAGTAATACCTTGATTATCTTTTAATGTAATTATCACTCCTGCACCAGATACATCTGTAAGTCCTAAAGCTATATTATTATTTTTCAAGGCATTTTCCTTTTCCATAAGTTCTGGGCTATTTTGTATTGCAATCTGTCTTGTTTTTTCTAATTTCTTTTCTGCTTTTGCAATCTCTAAATTAGCATTATCATATTTCTCTTTCCATCTTAATAAATCATCTCTTAAATTATCATTGTCCAGAGTTTGTATTACAACAGAATTAGTACTCTTTATTGTTTTTGCTTGAATAACTATTGCAAGTACAAGGATAAAACATATCATTCCTACTGTAAGTGCAAGCACCTTTTTATTCATTACAAAGCCTCCTCTCTTATGTAAACAATATATAAAATTTGAAATTTATGGCTCAATTTAAACTCTCTCTCTAAAGAAAGGCTCAATCCTTTCTGAATTCAAATTCATATTAACAAAAATATCTCCTGGCAAATCATTTATTTCATTTAAAATAGTTTTCACCCAAAGTATTCTTTCTTCTAACATAGAACAACTACCTAAATGAGCTATTATTTGATTGTTATCTATTATCATTTTGTAATCATATTCATCTTCAATATCTATTCCAGTTATTTTATCTAATATTTGTTCACTTTGTGAGATTTCGATTATCTTTAATACAACACTTAGTTTATCTAAGTCCTCATTACACAGTCTTTTTCCAGGGACAATATCTGCTTCTTCTGTTTTGTATCCTTTTATTATTGGTAAATTTGCATTTTCGTCAGATATTTCTAATATATATCCTTGACTATTTATATATACATATGCATTTCCAAATAATAACATTAGTCTTGCTGTTCTTTCTTTAACTTCTATTTGCATAACATCTGGAAGAAGTCTTTGAACTTTTACTTCTTCTATATATGCATTTTCTTTTATTTTATTTTTTATATCTCTTTTAGAATATTTAAATGTATTTTCATTTATTTGTATTGAAGATAAACTAACAATTTGTTCATATGATATTTTATTATTATTTTTAACTTTTATATTTTTTACATTAAATAAAGGAGATAACATTATACATATAATAATACAGGTTATAACTAAACTTAAGCTTATCCACTTTATGAGTTTTAAAATAAACTTTCTTCTTTTTATCTGTTTTTCAGAAAGTTTTTTCGGTCTTTTTATTTTATTATTTTTCGCTTTTTGTTGTACATTTACCTTGCTTTTTTTATTATTATTTTTGTGGTCTATATTACTTTTTTTATTAGACATTTTTTCTTTATAAACTCTATTATCAATATTAGGAATTCCTATTATAATTTCGTTATCTAAATCGATTGGTTCACTTTTTCTATTCTCATTACTTTTTCCTGTTTGATTAATTGGTCTATGGGCAGATTTATTATCTGCCCTTTTATTTTTATTTCTAATTTTATTCATATTTTTATTTACCTTTTTCTTTTTATGTATAATATTCAAAATATTTATTCACCTTCTTCTAAAACTATAGAGGCACCTAATTTTGTAAGTTTTTCATCTAGAGTCTCATAACCTCTCAATATATATTCTATATGACTTATTTTGCTTTTTCCCTTTGCTGTAAGTGCTGCTAAAACAAGTCCTGCTCCACCTCTTAAATCTGGACTTTGAACACTTGCACAAGATAATTTTTTTACACCTTTAATTACAGCTGTTTTACCTTCTATTGTTACTTTAGCACCCATTCTTTTTAGTTCAGTCATATATTTATATCTATTTTCAAAAATATTTTCTACAATTACAGATGTTCCTTTTGCAGTAGTAAGCATTGATCCAAAAACTTGTTGTAAATCTGTAGGAAATCCTGGATATGGCATTGTTTTTATTTCTACTGGTTTTAACCTTCTTGGAGCCTTTATTGTTATATCATTTTTTGAAATAGTTATATCAGAACCTGTTTCTTGCAATTTGTGAATAACTGGGACTAGATGCTCTGAACACACATTTAAAAGTTTAACATTTCCGCCTGTTGCTGCAGCCATGCAAAGCAGGGTTCCTGCTTCTATTCTATCTGGCATTATTCCATATGATATAGATTTTAATTTCTTTACACCTGTTATTTTTATCTCATTAGTTCCTGCTCCTTCAACTTTAGCTCCCATCTTGTTTAAACAATTTGCTAAATCTACGATTTCTGGTTCCATTGCAGCATTTGTTATTGTTGTAACACCTTCTGCATAAACTGATGCCAAAATAATATTTTCTGTTGCACCAACACTTGGAAAATCTAAATTAATATCATTTCCAATTATTTTATCACATACGCAATGTATAAATCCAGATTCTTCTTCTATTTGTATTCCTAATTTTCTAAAGCTACTTAGATGTAAATCTATAGGTCTTGAACCAATATCACAGCCTCCTGGATATGAAAATGTTACTTCTTTAAATCTGCCTAAGATTGCTCCTGCAAGAATTACTGTTGACCTCATTTCTCTCATTAGGTCTTCTGGAATTTCCTTTTTAGTCATATTTTTTGAATTAATTTCTATTTTACCACTATTTTTCTTAATTCTGCAACCTAAAAGGCGCAAAATCTTTAAAGTTATTTGAGTATCTCTTATATTTGGAACATTATATAGCTTAGTTATATTGCTATTTAATATACATGATGCAATAATTGGAAGTGATGCATTCTTAGATCCTGATACTTTTACCTCTCCTTCTAGCTTTCTTCCTCCTTCAATTATGTAAGACTTCATTATATTCACCCTTTCTATTTTAGAATATGATATATATTATGTTTCATTTACGTAAGTGGTGAATATAATTAGGTATGCGTTTATTTTGTTGTCTATGATTTTTTACTCATTATATAAAAAGTTCTAAAACTTAAATATTATTAAAATTTTAGAACTTCTTATTATCTTTTCAGCCTAACATTACTAGACATTTCACTTGAACTAATAAGAATTACTTATAAGTTGTCTTATTTCAATTTCTTCTTATTTGCACTTTTCAATTTTTTTTGCTTGTCTAATTTGTTATCATCTAAATATTTATAGTTCAGTGCATTATTTTTAGTAATGACTGTTTTTCCCAATTTTTCTTCCAAATTATCTCTAGCTACTTTTGCAACATTTCCACCCATTTTAGCTATTTTTATATTTTCTTTTAATCCATAAGGTTTATGTTCTTGTGCAAGTTCTCTTGTTGCAATTTCTCCTAGATTTGTTAAGGCAACTTCTATATCTGTCATATTATCTCTTAATGACTCTTTTCTAATTCCTTTATACGTTTTATATTCTGATGCTTTCATACCAGACCACGATTTATATATTTCGTTAGTTAGAATACCATATTCATAATTTTTACTTATTCCATTTTCTTTCCATATATCAGTTAATTTTTTTCTATCTAATATTGCTTTTAATCTTGCCTCAATCCATCTATCAGAATACCCTTTCATTCTATAATAAGCAATTGCTCTATTTACTGCTATTTCTGGATCAAATACTTCATCTATTCGCTCACTTCCAACTTGTGCTAACCATACTTTAAAAGGCTCTGCTTTTGGACTTGGAACAGA
>JAGATI010000080.1 GCA_017621295.1 Clostridia bacterium
TACATTTTTTCATTTTTTTCTTTTTCTTTTTGTGCTATTTCTATTTGCGTATTTAAAAAATTACTAACTAACTTAATTTCGCTTATTTGCCCATTTATATCTGTCTTACCTAGTAATTTACTCAAAGCCTTTAAAACTTCTTTATCTTCTTTATTCATATTATTATTTGATTCATCTATTGCTTCACACCATGCAATATCTGCAGGTTTATTTCTCATTTTATTTGATGAACTTTTAAAGATTTGTCCTATATTTTCATCAAATTTATCAGAGATTTCTTTAAAAATTTCTGGTATAGGTTCATATGTAAATTTTATTTTGGCTTCAAACATTGCTAAAGCATTTTTTATTTCTTGTAACTCTTTTACTCTATTGCTATATTTTTTTCCAATTAATATTCCTATAAAAGAAGTTATCCCAAATATAAAAATAAGTATTAAATATTTTACAAATTCCATAGATTTATTTTCTCCATTGTAAATTTATATATAATATATATATTCATTTAGAATTTTTTTAGAACTGTTTTTATTAAATTTTTATTATTAATTAGTTATAGGTATAGTTTTTCTATTATTTTATAATTTTGAAATGAAAATAAGGATTTTATATAAATTTAATTATTAAAAATTAAAATATGTGTTGAACAAAAAAGAATAGAATTTAAGCAAATAAATCCTATTCTTTTATATACTTATCGAACAAATATTTTTTAATAAACTTGTAAGTTACATAAAATCGTGTTGCAATATCTATAGTAGAGTTTTCTCTCATTTGGAAATCTTTCTACATCATCCGTATTCGCCCACTTATATAAATCCTCTTAATAAGAGGTAGAAAGGGAAAAAAATGTATAAATCTATTACAATTGAAGGTATAATTTGTGATGAAGGTGATTTTTATTCTGCTAAACACAAAAAAGCCCTTGAAACCATAAACAAGGAAATACGTGAAGCAGCTGGTGGAAAAATCATAAATATTATAACAACGAAAGTACCACTGGAAGCATCTGCTGGATATAATGTGACATCCGTTATCACTTACGTAATTGGATTTAACATTCAACCCTGAATGACAGCTAACTGTCATTCCTTACCCTCAATCTTTTGTATACGCATATTGCTAAACATAAGATTGGTGGTCTTTTGCTTGTTGAGACATATTACAATTTCGCTTATAAACTCATAAAACAAATTTTATATTTTAACATTTTTAATCTCATAAAATTTAAACATATCATGCAATCTCATTATATAACTGCTCATTTAGATTTATTCCCAATGAACAGTTTGAAGATAATTCATATACAGATTTTATTTTTCCTTTTACTTTACTATCCAAAAAGATAATTTTCTCTATTAACTTCATATTTATCAAATTATTAAGCTCTTTATTTAATTTCATACTTTCAAAATCGAAACTATGTGCTGTAAAAATTCCTTTTACGCCAGAGCAAACTGCATAATTAATTGCATCTATATCAGCTGAGCTTCCTATTTCATCTGCAACTATTACTTTTGGAGCCATAGATCTTATTGCCATTTTTATTCCTAATGGTTTTGTAATATTCTCTAATACATCTGTTCTTATTCCTATGTTATTTTGTGGCATTCCTTTGTACATTGCTGAAATTTCGCCTCTTTCATCTATTAAACTAACATCTATTCCTTTAAATCCAATCTCTGGAATTCCATCACTTATTTTTCTTACTAAGTCTTTTAATAAAGTAGTTTTACCTGCACCTGGTGGTGATACAATTAATGTATGAAAAATAGTATTGTTTTCTAAATCTATTACATATTTTAATATATTATTACTACAATCCAAAATCTGTCTTGCTATTCTGAAATTTAATGATGATATGTATTTAATATTTATAACTTTATTACCTTCTAAAACAACATCACCTGTTATTCCTACTCTATGACCACCATTAATTGTAATATATCCATTTATAATTTCATTTTGATAACTATATATAGAATTATCACAAATACTTTGCATAATCTGCAAAATTTCATCTCTATTTGTAAAATGATTTACTATATAATCTTCTTTCTCATTTATTTTTATTATAATTGGACTATTTATTCTAACTCTAATTTCTTGTACTTTGTCTTTCTCTTCATTTATTACATTATTAATTTTATTAGAAATATTTAATGGAAAATATTTTAATACCTCTAACATTTTTTAGCTTGTCCTCCTTTAAAATTAACTAAATATTACTATTATTATATATATTCATAGTCATTTAATATTATTACTGTTTGCTTAATTGATTTAAAAGAAATATAGACATTGGCACTAATTTTACATAAAGTTCAAAATAATTCCATGCGTGTAAACTTATTATGTTTTCGCTTGATAAAATAACTTATAAAAGTAGTTCTCCTTACATTATTTATATTTATTTTTCAAAACAATTGCACAAATATTTGACCCAAAATTTATTTATTTGGGTCTATAAAAATTATATATTTTCTATCTAACTTTTATTTGTGACGTTAGTTATATAGTTTTTATATAACTAAAAAGAAGCCGATAATTTAGTATTATCAAGCCTCTTTTTTGTATTTTAATATTTACAATTTTATTCTTCCCAGTTATGGTAAACATTTGTAACATCATCTAAATCGTCTAACATATCTAATAATCTTTGCATTCTTGCTTCACCTTTTTCATCTAATGCTACATATGTTGTTGGAACCATTTGTACTTCTGCTTCTAAGAATTCTAATCCTTCTGATTCTAGTTTTTCACGAACAGTAGAAAAATCTTCTGGAGCTGTTGTAATTTGGTATACTTCTTCTTCGGCTTCGAAATCTTCTGCACCACTATCTATTGCAAGTAACATTAAGTCATCTTCTGACATTTCAGTCTTCGTTTTATCGATAACAATTACACCTTTTTTGTTAAATAAATAAGATACACATCCTGTTGTTCCTAAATTTCCTCCTGATTTATCAAATGCATGTCTAACATCTGCTGCTGTTCTATTTTTGTTATCTGTACTTCCTTCTACTATTACAGCTACTCCGTTTGGTCCATATCCTTCATAAATTACTTCTTCATAATTTGCTGAATCTGCTGAACCTGCTGCTTTTTTTATTGCATTGTTTATTGTATCATTTGGCATATTTGCAGCTTTACATTTTGCTATTACATCTTTTAATTTAGAATTACCAGCAGGATCTGGTCCTCCTTGTTTTACTGCTACTAATAATTCTCTTCCTAATTTAGTAAATATTTTTCCTCTTGCAGCATCTGCTTTACCTTTTTTTGCTTGAATATTATGCCATTTACTGTGTCCTGACATGGTTAATTCCTCCTTTAATTTTCTTTGTATTTAAGCCATTTCTAGGCTTTTTACTAATATTTTTATTAAAATTTTAATTTGCCCAAATTACTGGGGTTGTAGGTTTGCATTTTTTTGATTGTGCCAGAAATTATTTAAAAATATGTTTTACAATTTATACTTGTACAAGCACAAATTGTATTTTATTTTCTACTCATATATGATAACACATCTTTTTCTTTTTGTGTAGCCCTTTTTATTGATTTTTAGTTTTTTATTTTCACTCTCATCTATATATTAAATACTTCTCCTACTCTGATATAATATCAATGTTTCCCTTGAAATTATCTAATTTTATAGTTAAGTAATAACTAACTCCGCTGACATATATATTATCTTCATATTCTCCTGTATCATTTATTAAAGTAGTTTCATTATTTCCTAGTTTAGCGATTATATTGATATTACCACTTTGTTTTTCAATTTTTATTTTTAGTTTTATATGATTTCCATTTTTTCTTGAAATAGCAGTTCCGCCAAATATTGTTTCTTCGCCTGAATAATTATCATAATTTGATAAATAAGTAATGTAATGTCTTTAGTTCTGTTTTCGTTAATTCTATTATTTTTTCATTATAAGTTATTGTTGATTTTAAAATATCTAAACTGATTCCTTTATATTGTATTTTGCTTTCTTTCTCATTTTTAGAATATGTTCTATTTAATAAATTTTGTATTCTTGCAAGTAAGATTGGTACATTATATGTTTTTTCTATATAATCATCTCCACCTAGCATAATCCCTTTTAATTCATCCATTGAGCTATTTCTACTTGTTACAAATACAATAGGAATTTTAGATTTTGCTCTTACTTTACTACATATTTCAAATCCACTCTTGCCCGGTAAGTTAATGTCTAATAATACTAAATGAGCTTGTTCTTCTATTATTTTATTTTCTAAATTTTCAAATTCTGAAATTGCCTCTACTTCATAACCACTATTTTGTAATAATATTTTTAGTTCTTCTCGTATTCCTTTATCATCTTCTATAATAATAATTTTAAACATATTTATATTCTCCCTTTGTGATTATACCACTTTTGCTTTACTTTTAAAACACTCATAAATTATTCTATTCAAAATTATAGTCTTTTGCTTCATTGATATTCTACTGACTTCATATCTATATTCTTTAGCTTCTTTCTTGTATTTTAAAAACGAATGATCTATATCAACCCCTAAAATATTCTTAATTTCTTCATAAGATAGTTTATAATTATCCTTAGTGTTTTCTTTCAAATATTTCTATAACGGCTCATATTTACTCATTATTTTATCCCACCTTCAACTTGTAAGTTGTCTCTAAGGCTATCTTTCAAAATTTTCTAAACCATATTAGACATCTGTACATCCATTTTATTAATCAATTTAGCACACTCTATTAATTCTTTAGACATCTTTTTACTAACTTTTTTATCCGTTTTATATTTTATATCATGCTCTAAACTAGCCCAAAAATCCATTGCCATAGTTCTTACTTGAATTTCTACTTTTACATATATCATCTTTCCTGCCACATTAACGGGAACATCTATTATTAAATGATAACTAGAATATCCACTTTTCTTTGGTTTTGTTATGTAATCTTTTTCTTTTAAAACCTTAAATTCTGGATAGCTTTTTATTAAATTTATTACAGAAAATATATCATCTTTTAATGGACATATAATCCTTATTCCTGCAATATCACTAATTTCCTCAATTAAGCTTTGATAATTTATATTACATTGTTTCTTTTTCATTTTATTTAAAATACTTTCTGGTTTCTTTATTCTGGTTGTTATATGATCAATTAAAGTGTAATTATATAAATATCTAAATTCATCTTTTAAAATATTTATTTTAGTTTCCACCTCTCTTAAAGCTGCTGAATACAAAAACATTAATTTTTCAAAAGTTTCGCTTTTTATTTCTACATCCTTGCCTTCTAAATGTAATGTATCTTGTTTTAACAGACTATTTTCTAACTCCATAAACTTACCTTCCTATATATTAATATTTATTATTACACATTCTTAGTTATTATATTTTTATCTTTTTTAGTCTCCTCCCTCCTATCTAGACTTTAGTTATTTTATCTATAATTTGTGTCCATTTCTTGTTCTTGTCTTGCTATTTTAGTAAATAAAAGAAAAAAGAAGATATTTTATAATTAGTTGAACTTAATATTGTTCAATCGATTTATAGTTATCTTCTTTTCTTATCATTACTAATTAGATATACATAGTATGGTGTAACAGAAATTGGTAAAGAAAATCCCACTACTTTATCATTCTCTTTTATTACATTATTTTCATACATTAATCCAAGTACTCTACTAACGCCAATTCCATAACATTTTATAATTTTGTTAGTTACTGGTTAATGGTTTTAGATTTCGCAAGTAGGTTTTTTGAATAGTCTTATATATTATAATAAAAAACAGTTTTGACCTTGAGCCGTTATTTATGTATCTGTTTATAGTGTGTCTCTAACATATGAATCTGGCTCAAACTAAAACGCCTTGGAAAAATTATTTTTTATTATAATATATAAGACTATTCAAAAAGACGGACTATTAGCACTATCTATTAAATAACAACCATTAAAAATTACTAGATAATTTATGTAATTTTTTCTAAACTTTCTTCTATATATATTATAGGTGATATCTTTATGAAACTTTTAATTATAAATAAAAAAACTATAAAAAACTTTTCATATTTGTTTCTAATCATTTTATTTTTCTCTCTAATTATATATATTTATCTAGATAACAATAATAGTAATGCAAACAAATCAGAAAATCATTTATCTGCTAAAATAAGAAATAACATACAAAACATATATGAAAACAACGAAAAAACAGCATATTTAACATTTGATGATGGTCCAAGTAAAACTGTAACCCCAAAAATCTTAGATATATTAAAACAAAATAATACCCTAGCAAATTTTTTTGTTGTTGGAAAACATGTAGAAAAATACCCAGAATTAGTAAAACGAGCCTATGAAGATGGACATTTTATTGCAAACCATAGTTATTCTCATAATAATTCAAAACTTTATAAAAGCAAACAAGACTTTATAAACGAAATATTAGAAACAGATAAAGAGATTGCAAAAGCTATTGGTAAAGATATGTATTGTTCTCACATTTTTAGATTTCCAAATGGCTCTATGAGTAAAATACATTATTCTGATAAGAAAAAAGCTATAAAATATTTAGAAGAAATAGATTATACATATATAGATTGGAATGCTTTAAATAATGATTCTATGAAAAAATATTCAAACTCCGAACTTATATCTAATCTAAAGAACAGCATTAAAAATAAAGGCACTATTGTAATTTTAATGCATGATACAGGCGATGTTAATAAAACATATGACATTTTAGAAGAGTCTATTAATATTATTAAATCTGAGGGATATGAATTTAAAACTTTTTATGAGCTACTAAAATAGTTAAAATACTATTGACTTATGTTTGTTTGTATGTAATAATGGAATTGTAATCCATATTTGCATAAGGAGGAGTTATGAATAAATATATAAAAAGATTATTAGAAGATGATATATCTATAAATAGTAAATCCTTTCCTGTAATTTTGGTCTGTGGTCCTAGACAAGTAGGAAAAACTACAATTTTAGAAAAACTTTCAAACAATAAAATTAATTATGTAAGTCTAGATGATCCATTAGAAAGAAAAAATGCCAAGGAAGACCCTGCGTTATTTTTAGAAAACCATAAAGCACCATTAATTATAGATGAAATTCAATATGCCACCGAATTATTGCCTTATATAAAAATAGCTGTAGATAAAGCTAGATTAGAATCTTTAAAAACTAATTCTAATGACACAGGATTATATTATTTAACAGGTTCTCAAATGTTTACTATGATGAAAAATGTAAGTGAAAGTTTAGCTGGTAGAGTTGGAATAATAGATATGTATGGTTTATCGTATAGTGAACTAATTGGTAAAAATCAAGATTACTTTTTGCCAACTAAAGATAGATGTATCAAAAGAGAACACCATAAAAGACCTGAAACTCTTGAAGTTTTTGAAAAAATTATTAGAGGTTCTTTTCCAGCATTATATCAAAATGAAAATATTAGTACAGAAAAATTCTATAATAGTTATTTACGAACCTATTTAGAAAGAGATATTAGAGATATGATTACCATTAAAGAAGAAACGAAGTTTTTAACATTTATGTCTGCTGTTGCTGCTAGAACAGGTCAAGAACTAAATTATGATAATCTAGCTAAAGATGCTGAAATAGATAGTAAAACTGCTAAAAATTGGCTTTCTTACTTAAGGACTTCTGGATTAATATTTCTATTACAACCATATTCCAACAATCCCACCACAAGAGCTATAAAAACACCAAAAATGTATTTTACTGATACAGGACTTGCATGCTATTTAGCTGGTTATTCAGATGCAAAAACTTTAGAAAAAAGTGCCATAAATGGAAATATATTTGAAACATATGTAGTTATGGAAATTATAAAGTCTTTCGTAAATGATAATAAAGACCCAAGACTATATCTAAATTTTTATAGAGATAGTAACCAAGTAGGAATAGATTTGATTATAACTATGAACAATACTGTATATCCTATTGAAATAAAAAAATCCAAGAATCCAGATAAAAACATGATTAAAAACTTTAATATACTAAAAAAAGGAGAAAAAGAAATCGGAGAAGGAGGAATTATTTGTATGGTTGATAAAGTAGTAGCTCTTGATAATAAAAATATTGCAATACCTATTCAATGTATATAAATTGTTTAAAATATGTAACTTATTATATGTTATATATTAATAAATTTATTGTTAATGTTTAATCTACTGTAAACTTAACAAACTCAAAATTCAAACAGTTTAGGGTAATCCAGACTCAGAGTAGATGTAAATTTATCTTAAGATTATTATGTATCCAAACCATTATAATTTCAAAAACATTTACATCTACTCTGAATTTATACTGCTAATTTTGAACTGCCAATTATCCTGTAGTAATTTATTTAATATAAGTTTTTACATTCTTATTTTCTCTTTTTATATTCCTTATATTATAAACTTTTAAACTCTTCTAATCTAATTTCATATGCCTTCATACATTCTTCTTCAAAAGCAAGTTTTGGTTCATTTATTCCCATTAATTTTAGAATTTTTTTTGTAAAAAGAGGATTTAAAATTAGTATTGGCCCAAGCAAGCTTGTTCCAAAGAAATTTCTTATACGTATTCCTTCTAAATTAGATTCTTTATTTATTCCAATACCTTTAGTTGTCTTTATAAAATAATTTTCTTTATTTTCTCCATATTCCATAGTAAACTGACTTTTAAAACCAACTATTTCTATATCCTCAAATTCTCCTGTAAAAAGACAATTATATCTATTAAACATATCTCTTTTGGAATGTAGATTAATTATTCCTAATCCTTCTACTTTGCTTCCATCTTCATTTTCTATATAATTTTCTAATACTTGCATTGCATTTCCTGTAAATAAAAATACAACATCTTTATTTATCAGTTCTTGAATTTTTTCTTTATATTGTAATAATTTTTGAATTACTTTTTCCTGCATTTTTTCTGTCATTGGACCTAAATATATTAAATTTACACTATTTTCTACAAAATATGGAACCTCTTCTATAGATGTATTTATAAATTCTGCATCTGGTAAACATTGTTGTAAATATTTCATATTGCTTATATCCCCAAATAAATTACATAGTTCAGGAAATAAAACTTCAATCTTCATTATTATTCTCCTCCATATTCTTTTGCATTTTTATTATTTCTTTTACTTTATTTTTTACATTTTCACATAATTCAAGTGAATATAAATCATATAAAATAAATACTTTTTCTATATTGTCTGTTTCCAAATTAGATACAGCTTCAATTTCATCTTTAGCATAAACAATTTTTTCTTTTGGAACCCCTGCTATTAGTAAACGTACGACCGTATCCATATATCTTTTTCCACCAACAATAATTTGCTTTGTTTCTTCACTATTTAAAAATTCATAATCAGCATCATAATACCATGTTATTACTTCTGAATCTTCATGTAAATCATCTAGTATTAATATTACAGATTTACTTACCTTTTGTTTTCTCACATAATCAAAAGCCCTAGAACATGCTATTGGATTTTGTCCTTTTGCTAAATGCATAATTATTTCTATTCCAGATTCTTCTTCTTTTTTAAATCTTGTTTCTACTATATTCAGTTTTTGCATAGATTTTATTATTTCATTAGAATTAAGTCCAATTTGTTTAAGTACTGTAATTGCTGCTATAATATTATATATATTAATTATATTATCAGATACTAATGGATAATTATTTAATGTACCATTTTCATTAAGCTCCATACTTCTTTCTTCTTCATTTACATCAGTACACAAATAATTTATTTTTGGTGTCTTAAAATCACATTTTGGGCAATGCATTTTACCTATATGATGATATCTATAATAATCATATTCCAATTTAGAAAAACATCTTGGGCAAACTATAATGTCTCTTACAATATTTTCACTTTCTATTGTATCGTCTGATATTTTATCTATTCCAAAAAATATTTTTTTATTTTCTTTACCTAAATTACTACAAATAGGATCATCCCCATTTAATATTAATATAGTTTCCTTTGGCAAATTATCATTAATAACACTATATATAAATTCTGTATGTGCATTTCTTTTTAATGAATCTCTAAATAAATTAGTACATATTAGATATGTTGGTTTTAAATATGGATATACTATTTTAGAACTTCTCTCATCTATTTCTAATACTGCAATTTTCTTTTTTACTTTTCCAGTAATAGATACTCCATTAATTAAACTTGTTGTAATTCCAGATTTAATATTAGACCCAAGTTTATTTTCTATAATAGAATATCCATTATCTATTAATATATCATCTATAAAATTTGATACTGTTGTCTTACCATTTGTTCCTGTTACTCCAATTATTATTTCTGGTTTTTCAATTTGAGCCAAGAAATCTTTATTTAATTTTAATGCTATTTTTCCTGGGAAATCTGTTGCATTCCTTTTTAATAATTTTAATATCTTTGTAATTATTTTTACTATAACTAATACTATCAAAAATTTTAACTTTTTCATATGTTTCTCCTTTTTTTATATAAATAAGCCCCTAATATTAATACAAATAAGTAATACATACTGTTTCATTTTTTATAAAATTCTACTTTAAATTTTTATAATTTACAACATAAAAATAAATGACTATTATTCATTTTTAAATAGATAAGTAATATTATTATTTTCTATAATAATTATAAAAAAACTAAGAAACTTTTATGAAATATACCTTCATTTAAATTTTAAGACAATAGTCTATTTTTATATACTAAGTGAAGTTACTTTTCATTCATTGTTTCTTAGCTTCTTATTTTATGCGATTTTTGAATAGATATCATCTAATAGTTTTTCTATTCTTGAAATTCTCGTTTCAAAAACAGTATTTGTCATATCGCTTATTTCGTTATATTCCTGTAATTTTTGTAATTTTTTCATATTTGTTTTATGATTTTTTTCTACTATTTTTATTGTTTTTTCTTGATTATTTCTTATTTCATTAACTGCTTCTTTTATTTGCTTAAATTCTTCGCTACTAACATTTTTTATTATTTCCATACCTAAATCACCTCTTTGCAAATAAAATTAAGCATATATTATCATAAAACATTTGTGTGGTCAATAGTTTAATATCAAAAGTTGTTATTTAATTATTATTTAACAAATTTAGTTCTAAACTTTATTCATCAATTTTTATATGAACATCTTCTAATTGTTTTTTAGATACATTAGATGGTGCTTTCATCAATAAATCTCTTGCCTTTTTATTTTTAGGAAAAGCTATTACTTCTCTTATATTTTGACTATCAGAAATTAACATTACCATTCTATCTAAACCTGGTGCAGCACCTGCATGTGGTGGTGTTCCATATTGAAATGCATTATAAAGCGCTCCAAATTTTGATTTAACATCATCTTCTGTATATCCTGCAATTTCAAATGCTTTAACCATTAATTCTGGATTATGATTTCTAACAGCACCTGATGCCATTTCATAACCATTACATACTAAATCATATTGATATGCTAAAATATCTAATGGATTCATATTCTCTAAAGCTTCCATTCCACCTTGTGGCATAGAAAATGGATTATGATTAAAATCTATTGTTCCTTCATCTGATAATTCATACATTGGGAAATCTACAATCCAACAGAATTTGTAAACATTTTTTTCTATTAAATCTAAACGTTTTCCAAGTTCTATTCTAACAAGACCTGCTATTTTTTGAGCTACTTTAAATTCATCTGCAACAAAGAAAATACTGTCATTTACTTTAACACCTAGATTTTGAAGTCCAATTTTTATTTCTTCAGTTATAAATTTAGAAATACCACCAGTATACTCTCCGTTTTCATCTATTTTGACCCATGCTAAACCTTTTGCTCCAGCTTCTTCTTTTGCAAATGCGTCCATACCATCAAAAAATTTACGTCCTTGAACTCCACCATTAGGAACAATTATTATTTTAACTGTTTTTCCTTTAAATGCATTAAATTCAGTATTTACAAAAATCTTTGTAGCATCTTGTATAATTAATGGATTCCTTAAATCTGGTTTATCTATACCATATTTCTCCATTGCTTCTAAGTATGGAATACGTATAAAAGGTCCGGGCATCAACTTTCCAAGTAGTGTTTTCTCTAAATACTTGTGGAACAACACTTTCCGCTACTTCAAAAACGTCATCTTGGGTTGCAAAACTCATTTCATAATCTAATTGATAAAATTCGCCTGGCGCTCTATCTGCTCTTGGATCTTCATCTCTAAAACATGGTGCTATTTGATAATATTTGTTAAATCCTGAAACCATTAGCAATTGTTTAAATTGTTGTGGTGCTTGTGGAAGTGCATAAAACTCTCCTGGATGTAATCTACTTGGCACCAAAAAGTCTCTTGCTCCTTCTGGTGATGAATTAGCTAAGATTGGTGTTTGTATTTCTGTAAATCCTAATTCTTCCATTTTATTTCTTAATGATTTCATTATTTTAGAACGAAGTAAAATATTCTTATGTATTTTATCATTTCTTAAATCTAAGAATCTATATTCTAATCTTAAATCTTCTCTTACAGATGAAATATCTACTTTTTCTGAATTAATTTCAAAAGGAAGTACATTTTTACATTTTCCTAAAACTTCTATTTCATTTACTTCTATTTCTATTTCTCCTGTAGGGATTTTATTATTTTTATTTGTTCTTCCTACAACTTTTCCACATACAGAAATTACACATTCTGTTACTAATTCTTCTTTAACTGTTACTGAATCTGATATAACGCCCTGAGTTATTCCAAATTCATCTCTTAAATCTATAAATTTCATTGCGCCTAAATTTCTTATTCTTTGAACCCAACCTGCAAGTTTAACAGTTTCTCCAACATTTTTAATATTTAATTCTCCACAATTATGGTCTCTATATCTATTTTTCATTCTTGTCTCCTTTTTTATTTTTTAGATAGCGATTTATACTTTTTTAATTATTACTACCTTTAAGTTTGTATTATTATATCAAAAATCCACTAAAATTCAATGGTTTATACCATAATTTTAGTGGATTTATATATATAATTTATGATAATTTCATCCAATATCTATATTTAAAGCTTTCATATACTATTTTTAAATAAACTTTATATATATTCTTTTATAAAATCATATAACTTATGTGTTGGTAAACCAATAGCAGTAGTATGATTTCCAACTATTTTCTCTATAAATACACAAAAACTAGTCTGAACAGCAAATCCTCCTGCTTTATCTAATGGCTTACCAATCTTAATCCAATTATCGATTTCATCATCACTCATATCTTTTATATAAATATCTACAATATCGTAATCTATATATTTTTTAACTTATTATTTAATTTATTATAAATTGGAATCATTTGTTCTTCATGTATATTTTTTACTACATCTTCTATATTTATCCACTGTACCCCAGTATTTTCATCTTCTTTTATTCTTATCACATCTTTTTCATCCGCTTCTAATAAAAAACAACAATCTAAATGTAAATGAGTAGCAACACGCTTTCCTCTTTTTTCATGTGCATTTACTCCTAGAATCTCTATACTATATATTCCATCACTTAATAACTTAAAATTTTTAATTCCAGTTTCTTCTTCCGCTTCTTTTAATGCTACCTTTAATAAATCTTCTTCTCCATCACTATGTCCACCAGTCCATGCCCAAGATTTATATATATTATGATATATCATTAATACTTTTGTTCTATCTTTATTAATAATCCAATTTGAAGCTGTAAAATGAGCAAATTCATTATCTCTTACTAACAAATTATCAAAAGTGTCCATATATTTTAGAATTACTTCTTTATCTTTTGCTTCTACTTCATCATATGGTACATATTTTTCTATTTCTTTTCTTAAATTCATTATATATTCCTCACTTTCTTTTTCATATCATATACTAACATAAAAAAATTTCTGAATCAACTATTTTAGTTACAAATAGTAAATCAGAAAATTTTATATTTTTTATTTATTTTGAATATACTCTCTTAGCTTTCCTTCTAACATATTAAAATCACAACATCTATTAATTACTTGTTCTGGTAACTTTTTATTTAACACTTTTTCATATATTTTCTTAGCTCTGTTTAATATTATATCTACATTTTCTCTTTTGTTACACCAATTTATTTGTTTATGTAATAACGCCTTATAGTTTTTATCTTGTTCATTTTCTATATCTATTTTTATGCATTCTTCAATTGGAATTGGAATCATATTATTAAAATTTATTGCTCCTAATCTTCCATCATCTATTTTTAGAAAATCTATAGTATTCTTCATTGTTACATGCTTTCTTTTTGGAGATGTAAATGGAGCAAAATATAATATTCCTTCCACATTTAATACTATTCCTATAAAAGGTCTTCTACGTTTTTCATCATAAGACTTCGATATTCTATTATCAAATTTGCTCATATACTTTACATATTTTTCATTTATTTTATAAAAATTTAGCTTATTCATTCATTTCTCCTTAAAATAATAATGGAGATACTTTTTATAGTATCCCCCGCTTTTTTAGTTTCCCACTTATATGGTAGGGACTCACCGCTTTTTTAGTTTCCCACTTATATGGTAGGGACTCACCGCTTTTTTAGTTCCTCACTTTTGGTAGAGGCTTACCG
>JAGATI010000081.1 GCA_017621295.1 Clostridia bacterium
AAAACCATTAACCTGTAACACTTTTATAGCTCTATACATTTATTTAAACTAACTGAATATATATATGTATGTGCAACCTTTTTATTTAAGCTTTCTTCTAATGCCTTTCCATATATTTCTAATTGTTTATTATATTTTTTTATTAAAGAATCTTCTTCTCCACTTTTTATATAATCTGTCTTAAAGTCAACTAAAATTAATTCATCATTACTATTAATATAATAAAGATCAATAATTCCTTGTACTAATATATCTTCACTTGTATCTAACTTAAATATATCTTTTGATGAAAGATTTATATAAAAAGGTTTTTCTTTGCAAATTTCTTTTGCTAATCTTAATTCTTTCCATAAATCAGATTTAGTATATTCATATAATTTATTTATATTAATTACATCTTTCTGATTTTTTGTTATTATATCTTTTTTATATAATTCATTTACCATATCTTCTATTTTATAAATATTATAATCTTCTTTTTCATTCATCTTTTGAATACACAAATGCATTAAGCTTCCCTTTTCTGCACTTGTTATCTTTTCTTTATCATCAATAAATTTAGGTTTACTTGTTAGTATTTTATATTCTTTAATATTTTCTATTTCTTCTTTTTCCTCTAAACTCATGACATTTTCATTTTCTATCTCTTTTATTTTTGTAACAGATGTTTTTGTAGGTATTAATATTGAATTACTATATTTGTATTCCCATTTTATTTTATTAATTACTTCATCATGTTCATTATATATTTTATCTGATTTTTCTTTTATTTTATTCATAAAATCTTCTTGCTTTGTTTTACTTTTTTCTTCATTTTTGTTTATATTTTTTAATATTTCATCTTTTTTATGCGTTTCTATGCAAAAAATATCTTTTATATTATCTTTATTTTGCATGTACACTAATTCTAACCAATCTAAATAAGTTTTATATTTTTTAATTAATAGTGAATTAATTTTAGAATTACCATTATTATTAGAATATAATTCTAATAAATTTTCCTTTTCTTTCAAAGATTTTTCTGCATCCTTTTTTATTCCTGTTATTATTAATTTTTCTTTTGCTCTTGTAAGTGCAACATACAAAATTCTCATTTCTTCAGATAAAGTTTCTGTATATGCATTAATTCTAATAGCTTCTTTTGCTAAAGTATTATATTCTATTCTACTTTCAAAATCTATGTATTTAGGTCCAAATCCTATATCTTGATGCATTAATATAGTATCATTTAAATCTTGCAAGTTAAATCCTTTTCCTGTACCTGCTAAGATTACAACAGGAAATTCTAGACCTTTACTTTTGTGAATACTCATAATTCTTACTACATCTTCGTTTTCTCCAATTAACTTAGCAGAAGACATATCTCCACTTGTTTTTCTTAATTTATCTATAAAATTTATAAAATTAAATAATCCTTTGAAACTTACTTTTTCATATTGTTTTGCTCTTTCAAATAACATTTTTAAATTGGCTTGTCTTAAAGAACCATTTGACATTAATCCGAACATAATTATAGAAATTTGTTTCAATATAAATGTTCCAAATTAACTCATCTAGAGGTTTTTCATTTACTTGTTTTTGCCAGGATTTTAGCTGTAATAAAAAGTTTTGTATTTTATTACTTAAATTTTCTTCACATTGTATCTGTGCTGCTTGAAAAGCTTCATAAAAGCTTGATTCTTTATTACATAATCTAATTTTCACTAATTCATCATCTGAAAATCCTCCAATATTGGATCTAAGTACACTTACAAATGGTATATCTTGCATAGGATTATCTACTATTTTTAATACACATAAAATAGTTTGAATCTCTATACTATCTAAAAATTCAGATGAAGTATCACTAAATACTGGTATATCTAATTCACTTATCTCTTTTTCATATATAGGAGCTAGAGTAGATGTAGCTCTTAATAAAATTACTATATCTTTATATGTAATTTTTCTATATCCTATTTTTTTATCATATACTAAATAACCACTATTTAATAATTCTTTTATTTTTTTTGATACTAATTTTGCTTCAATAACACTATTTTGCAAAATTTCTTCTGTTTCTTCTTGTTTAGTATTATCATCTTTATTTTCATTTTCGTATCCTTTTAAGCTTTTATTTTTATTATCATTTTTGCTATCTTCTTCATTATTAGATTTATAAATTTCATCATCTTCGTTTTCTTTCATATCAATAATATGTAATTCTGTAATACCTGCATATTTAGAATTCAAATCTTCTGGCTTTTCATAATTTGCTCCTAAATTTAAATATTCTTCTTCATTGTATAAGATATCTCCCGCTTCTTTACTCATAATATTATCAAAAACTAAGTTTGTAAAATCTAGTATATTTTTTCTACTTCTAAAATTCTTAAATAATTTTATTTTCAAGTCTTTTCCTGTTTCTTTATTCATACTGTAATTTTCATATTTATCTAAAAAAAGCTCTGGTCTTGCTTGTCTAAATTTATATATACTTTGTTTAACATCACCAACCATAAATATGTTATTTCCTTTAGAAATACTAGATAAAATGTATTCTTGAACTAGATTACTATCTTGATATTCATCTATAGCTATTTCTTCAAATCTTTCTTTATATTCATTTGCTATATCTGTACTAATTATTTTTCCGTTTTTATCTTTTTTCACAAGTAATTTAAGTGCAAAATGCTCTATATCATTAAAATCGATAACATTTTTCTCTTTTTTTCTAACTTTAAATCTATCACTAAATTCTATTATTAGATTTTTTAATTTGTAAAATATGTTGTACATTTCTGTAATATCCGTATTTGCTGTTTCTGAATTATATATTAATACTTTATTAATACTTGTTGATATTTTTTTCTTTACATCATCTCTTATCTTTTTAGCTTCATCTTTTATTAATAGAGTTATTTTTCTATCTACTGGCCACTTTTCAAAATCTATTTTACTAAAATTATATGCATTATCCCAAGAATCTAAGTTTTTATATAATGACTTTATATTAGTTATATCTGATTCAATTACTTTTATATATTTTTCTAGCTCATCAAATCTCCTCATATTTAATACTAAATTCTCTAATTTTATAATAGAATCTTCTAAATCTTCTGAAAGATTTTTTAGTAAAATTTTCCCCCATACAGTTTCAGAAAAATCTTGTTTTTTATCACTAATATTAAACATTTCTACTTTATCATTTAGCCATTCATTTGGAAACGGACTACTTTGAATAAATTTATATATATTCATGACTAACTGTTTTAGAGATTCATCATCTCTATAATTTGTATATGTGTTTATTAAATCAATAAAATCTTTATCATTATTTAAATACTTTTCTTCAAATAATTCTTCGATTACATCTTGTTTTAATAGTTCTATTTCTCCTGAATCTCCTACTCTAAAATTAGCTGATATATCTAATTCATAAAAATGATTACGTATAACATCTAAACAAAACGAATGTATTGTACAAATACTTGCCTTATTTAATAAAATAATTTGTTTTTGCAAAACCTCGTCTTCTGGATTTTCTTCTATTTGTTTATATATAGCATCTAAAATTCTTTCTCTCATCTCACTTGCAGCTGCATTTGTAAAAGTAACAATTAGAATTTTATCAATATCTATCTTATCTTTAATTACTTTATTAATCATTCTTTCAACAAGCACAGCTGTTTTTCCACTTCCGCGCAGCAGCAGCTACTAATATATTAGAATCTTTTTCTTCTATTGCTTGCATCTGCTCTTTAGTCCATTGTACTTTACTCATGTTTTTTCCTCCATTTTTTATTTTCGCTATTTTTTCTTATATTATCATTAATTTATTGTTTTTTAAACAGTTAAATAAAAAAAGTGCCAAAGTGCTCTATATTTTTAACTCTTTGACAACTTTTTTATACTATATTTCATCAAAATCTTCTGATTTTTTATCTTCATTTGGATGAATCCTTGTATACCTTTTATAATGGTTCACATCAACAAATTTACCATTAGACATAAATCCCATTAGTCTACCATTTTTTCCAAATACAGGTTTATCCCCTTCTGACAGATTTCTGTGTGATTGTACTTGTTTAATACTACTTCTTGTTACATATGTTTTTCCTTTATAACTTACAAGTGAAACTGGTGTTTTTACAGAGTTTTTTGTTCTTTCTAACAGAGTATACTCATCAACATCATATCCCATTCCTATTGCGATTTCTCTTAAAACTTCATATTCAAGACGTTTTTTTCCCCTATATTCAATCTGCTTAAGGAATGAATCTTTTAAATATCCTACTGTTCTTTGATATTTTCCACTTCCATCTTCTTTAAGTATTTTAGTTATATAAATTCCATCTTTTTCTTTCATATATTCTATTGTCGCATTTTGACCAGTTCCACTCTCATATTTCCAACCAGGAACTTTTTGCATCTCTTGATAAGCAATTTGCAAATGATACATTCCTTCTGGAACTTCAATACGTTGTTTTCTATCTACTAAAAAACCTCTAAAATCATCTATTAGAGCCATACTTAGATTTCTAATAGTTTCTCTAAAATCCTTTTCTTGCATATCACCACTCCTCATATTATATACTTTAATTTTTTTAATGTTATAAATCCTTTTTATCCTATAGACTGATATCTGTAGATGATTATAAATAAATATATGTTTTATTACTATACGCTCACATTTATTGTACCAGATTTTTACTTTAAAATCAAATTTATGTAAATCTTTTTTATTTTCAAAATTAACAAGAAACATATTTTAAAAATTTTTTTGCGATTATTTATATAATAGGAAAGCTTTATTGGTTACATTTTACTCTATTCTAGAACTTTCCTATAAAAAAAAGATTGCCAAATCCACTTATTTTCGACAATCTTAATATTTTTTCTTTATTTTATATACATATTAGGATCAATTTGAACATTATCTTTTAAAATTTCAAAATGCAAATGTGATTCATCTGAAATTTCAAATGTTGCAGTATTTCCTACTGTTCCTATAGTTTGTCCTTTTTTTACACTTTCGCCTGCAGTTACAAATTCTGCTGTTAGCAAGTTAGAATATACTGTACTAAATCCATTATTATGTTCTATTACTACTGTTAATCCATATCTTGGATCATTTTTTATAGACTTTACAGTCCCCTCTTCTGATGCTTTTACAATAGTAGTTTTTTCAGATTTTATATCAATTCCTGCATGTGTTACCCATTCTTTTAATGTATCTGAATATACAAGTTTATCTTTTGCATATTCTTTTATAACTTCACCTTCTACAGGCATAGAAAAAACTGGGTCTGCTTTTTTTGTCTCTTGCTTAGTCTTTTCTTCTTCATCTGCTTTTTCTTTAGTTTTATTAGCTACATCTTTAGAATTTGTTGTTTTAGTTGTCGTTTGTTCCTTTATTTGTTGTACCTCATTTTTTTTGCTATTATTTTCTTTTTCTGTATCTACTACTAATGTATTTGATTCTTCTTTTACTTCATTAACAGATTTTCCAATTTGACTACCTGCTTGCTTGGAAGTTATTCCTCCTCCTTCTACAAGGCTTGTTATATCACTAGAACTTAAATCTGCAATTTTAGAGCTTTCTGCATTTTTATTTCCATAAACAAAAATTCCAATTGCAAATATAATTACTATTAATGAAATAATTCCTGCAGATGTGTATAAAGTTTTACTCATTTTTGCTTTTTGTATATTTCTCTTTCTGTCTATCTCTTTTCTCATAAAATAAATTCCTCCTTAATTTTTCTTTAGTATAATTATTTCCTTATAAGAGAAATTTATACAAATACTATAAAAAAAGTTATTCTTAATTGTACAATATATAAATCTGTCCAAATCATAAGTTTCAGAACTAGTGTAAAGCCAAATAATAAAAATTAATATTAATAATATATTATAAATCTACTATATCAACACCTGTATAAAAATGTATAATAATCTCTTCACAAGTCTTTCCCTGTTTTGCTAAACTATCTGCACCTGTTTGACTCATTCCTACACCATGACCATATCCGGATTACAGAAAATTTAATATTATTATTTTCAATATTTACTTCAAAATTTGCAGATTTTAAAGTAAATATACTTCTTACTTCTACACCAGACAAATTTTTATTTCCTATTTTTATAGTTTTTACTCTTTTTCCTTCTGTATATTCCAAAATCTGTATTGCATTTTCTTCTTCAAAATTAATAGAAAACTCTTTATATTTTTCTTTCATTTTATTTACTAACTCTTCTTTAGAAATAGTAACCTCTGACTTATATTGTGTATACGAATCTTCTCCTGATGTTTCAACAGTTTGAAGATATGGATATCCAGAGCCTCCCCATACATTAATGGGAGCCTCTGTACTTCCTCCACTATTAGAATGGAAAAAAGCATTAATTGTTTCTCCATTATAAGTTATAATTTTACCTTTAGTTTCATTTACTGCTTGCAGTATTTTATTCCAATTACCTTCTCTTTCTGTTTCTTCCCATTTACTTAATCTATCTTCTTTCGAAATCCAAGCTTGGCAACAGTTTGAGTTATCACATATATCTGCTCCCTCATGTTTTCCACCATTATGTATTATTTTATAGATTGTATACGTTCTTGCTACAATACTTTGAGCTTTTAATGCTTCTTTTTCAAAGCTTGCTGGCATTTCAGCTGATACTACCCCATATAAATACTCATCTAAATTTATTTCTTCTATATTATTTGTTTTTGTATGTAGAACTTTTACAGTGTTATATTTTTTATAATCATATGAAGGTTCTTCTACTTTCTGTCTATTTTCTTCTTTGTTATCTATATGTTCTGTAACACTAGCTGTTTGTTTATCTTCTCCAAACTTTTTAGTAAATATTATTGGAATTAAAAACGAAACTAATATTAATAGCAAAATATAGATGGTTAACTTTCGCATAATTCCTCCCTCTATATTGCAAGTTTAAGTTTCATTGAATTTAATACCTTTTTTTCTATTCTAGATACCTGTACCTGTGTAATTCCCAATACTTTAGCAACTTCACTTTGAGTTTGTCCTTTATAATACCTTAATAAAATTAATTCTTTCTCTCTTTCTTCTAGATTATCAATTAATTGTTTTATACAAATTTTATCTACTATACTATTTGCCTCATTTGTATTACTACTTATTTTATCTATTATACTAATTCCTTCATCATCACCAGAATAAGTTTTATCATAAATTGAATCTATTGGATTAAATGCATCTAAAGCTGATGCTATCTCTTCTTTAGGTATTTTTAATATTTTAGAAATTTCTTCTACTTTTATTTCTTTTCCGTTTTTTTTCATATATTCTTTTTGTAATTCTTTAATTTTTACTCCCAATTCTTTCATGCTTCTACTTACTTTTATTGGTCCATCATCTCTAATAAATCTTTTTATCTCTCCTAAGATATAAGGTACAGCATATGTAGAAAGCTTGACATCTAAACTTGTATCAAATCTTTTTATTGCTTTTATTAATCCGAAGTGAGCCGAATTTGATATAAATCTTCTAGTTCATAACCTCTTCCATTAAATCTTTTTACTATACTCCATACCAATCCTTTATTTTCTTCTACTAATTTAGACATAGTATCTTGATTCCCATTTTGAGCTTTAAATATGTCTTCCATATTATTATCGTACATATTTTCTCCTGCCTTTCTATCTTCCTCCTAAATTAGCAAATTCCATATTTTCTATATTTTGTTCTGCCTCCTCCTTTTTTATGATCTTTTTCATAGTAACTTTCGTTCCAAGTCCGAAAACAGATTCAACTGAAACTTCATCCATAAAACTTTCCATTATTGTAAATCCCATTCCAGATCTTTCTAAATTTGGTTTTGAAGTATATAATGGCTTTCTTGCCATTTCTACATTTTCAATTCCCTTTCCAGTATCTGAAATCTCTATTTCTATGCAATTTGCAAATATCTTGCATATTATTTTTACCATTCCATTCATATTCTCATATCCATGAACAATACTATTAGTAACAGCTTCAGAAACAGCAGTTTTTATATCTGCCATTTCTTCTATAGTTGGGTCTAATTGTGAAGCAAAAGCTGCAACAGATATACGTGCAAATGCTTCATTATTAGATTTACTTAAAAATTCTAATTTCATTTCATTTTCATATAAACTCTTCATAGTTTTCTCCTCTTTTTATCTATTTAAAATAACCTATACATTTAAAATAAGACTAAGATTTAAACATTTGATAACATATATACTGTAAAGTCCTCTAACTTGTGAAACTAGAATAAGATTTAAAATTCAAGATTTTGGTTACTTTAAATTTGATATTTTATTAAATCTATAATATTTGAAATTTAATATTTTTTATCAATCTATGATACCTTAATTTCTATATCTTTCCTAATAGGCACTATTTTTAAAACACCACTCATTTCAAATATTTTTCTTACACTTGGCTTTACATTTATCATTTCTATACTTCCACCAAATGTTTTTACTATTTTATATCTTCCTATTAACATTCCTATTCCTGCACTATCCATAAAAGTAACCATGCCAAAATCAAATATAACTTTTCTAGGCATATATCTCGTAATTTCATTATCAGCTTTCCTCCTTATATCTTCTGTAGTATGATGGTCGATTTCTTCTGTTATTTGTAACAGTAAAAGCTTGTCCTCTTGAATGTATTTACTATTCAAATTCACACTCCTCCTTCTTTTGTTTTTTATTATTATAATCCCATTTCCAGTTTTTTCCTATAGCAAAATCTAGGAAGTTTTATCGATTTATGGGAAGTTTTCGACAAAATTTGCTAGACCCAATAGGGACGGGGCTTTTGGGTCACTTTAAATTTAGCATTCGTCTAAGCCTATTTCTATCAATGCCTAATATTTCACAAATCTTTCTTATTGATAATCCACATTGTTTTTGTAGTTCCTCTACTAATTCACATAATAATTTTTTATCTTTACAAATTTCATGAATCTTTTTATTTTTACTTGTTGCAAATGCTTTTATAATTGGTTCATGTTTTTTTAATTCTTTATTAAACTCCTTCGATTCTAAAATCTTCTTATGCATATCAATAAATTCTTCTAAATAATTCTTGCTTTCCCCAAATACTAAATTAATTACTTTTTCTGTAGCTATTCCCTTTTTCTCTATGTAATCTTTATAACTAGAATGTATATACTTTTCTGCACTTTTTACCACTTTAGCCCTAACTGGGTTATTATGAATATATACAATACAATTCAGTAAATAAGTATATTTATCAATTGGCTCACTAACAAATCTGTTTCTGAAAACATATCCTACTCTTTCTAAAAAAGTATTGTAAAATAATGCATAACTTGTATTAACACTTCTCATAAAAGCCGACATATCTTCTGTCCTTTCACAATATAACAATATATGTGCATGATTATTCATTATGCAATACGCAATTATTGTTACATCATATTTGATTTGCTTTTTTAAAATTAACTCTTTATATTTTTTTATTAGATTGTCCTGTTTGAAAATATATTCTTTTCTGATTCCTTGTACCATTATATGAAAAAAATTTGATGAATAAAAATTTCTTGGAATTCTAGGCAAAATAACCTCCTTGAATAAATTCTTTTGAATTAATAAATATAAATTTTAAATTGATAACTTTGTTTTTACAAATTAAAGAACTAAAATATTCATATTATAATGATATTTTAGTTCTTTAAAAAAGTCAATTATTTTTTATCGACATTTTATTACAATATATATGACCCAAAAAGCTCCGTCCCTGTCTGGGTTTGTCCCTAATTTATTCCTTCTAATCTCTCTTGAGTGTTTTTAAGCATTTCTTTATACTTTGCTAATTTATCCTTTTCCTCTTGTATCTTACTTTCTGGTGCTTTATTTACAAAACCTGGATTTGAAAGCATCTTCTCAGCTCTTAATACTTCAGCTTGTAACTTTTCTTTTTCTTTTAATAATCTTTCTCTTTCTGCTTCTATATCAACTAAATCTTCAAATGGTATATATAATTCTAAATCTTTTTGTATAATTGAAAAACTATTTTCTGGAATATTACTTCTATTTGATTGTATAACAATTTCACTTCCAAAACCTAATCTTTTAATAAAGCCTTCACTTTGCTCAATTAAATCATTATATTTTTCTGTTACAAAAATTAATTTTGATTTTTTTGAAGGATGAACATTCATGTTATTTCGTATATTTCTTATTTCTCCAATAATAGACTTTAAATTTTCTATTTCTTGTTCCTCTAATTCAAAATCAAATTCTTTTTTAAATTCAGGCCATTTGGAAATCATTATACTCTCATCATTATTATACAATTTAGTATAAATCTCTTCAGTAACAAAAGGCATTATTGGATGTAACATTTTCAAACTGTATTCTAAAACTGTATTTAATGTACCTTGAGCTTCTTTTCTCGTATTACAATTTTCATCATATAAACGAGTTTTAACAATCTCAATATACCAATCACAAAATTCGTTCCAAATAAAATCATATATTTTTTGCACCGCTACACCTAAATCGTAATTATCAATATTGTTTGCTAGTTCTTCTGCTAATTTATTTACTTTTGATAAAATCCATTTATCTTCTACCTGCAAATTTGACAAATCAAATTTTCCATCATAATCGTTCAAATTCATTAAAACAAATTTTGAAGCATTCCATAATTTGTTAGCAAAGTTAGCACCTTGTTCTACTTTTGCTGGTATATATCTTATATCATTTCCAAATG
Source organism: Clostridia bacterium (assembly GCA_017621295.1). The sequence continues at coordinate 10,743 of JAGATI010000081.1, forward strand.
ATATTCCTAAAATAAGTGAAAATCTTAATGCATCTGCTCCAAATTCTTCTATAACTTTTAATGGATCTACACCATTTCCAAGAGTTTTACTCATTTTTCTTCCTAGCTCATCTCTTACCATTCCATGTATTATAACATCTGAAAATGGTTTTTTATCTAAATATTCAAGTCCTGAAAAAATCATTCTTGATACCCATAAAGGTATTATGTCATAACCTGTTACTAATGTATTAGTTGGATAAAAAGTTTTTAAATCTTCTGTTTTACCTGGCCAACCCAAAGTAGAAAATGGCCACAATGCAGAACTAAACCATGTATCTAATGTATCTGGATCTTGCACTAATTTATCACATCCACATTTTGTACACTTTTCTGGCATTTTACTTGCAACATGTATTTTGCCACATTCCTCACAATAATATGCTGGAATTCTATGTCCCCAATATAATTGACGAGAAATACACCAATCTTGTAGGTTCTCCATCCAGTTAAAATATGTTTTATCATATTTAGATGGAATAAATCTAACATCGCCATTTTTTACTGCTTCTATTGCAGGTTTTGCAAGCTTTTCCATCTTTACAAACCATTGGTCTGAAATAGTTGGTTCTATAGTTGTTTTACATCTTTCACATTTTGCAACATTATGTGTATAATCTTCTATTTTTATTAAGTATCCTGAATCTTTTAGCATATCTACTATTACATTTCTTGCTTCATATGCATTCATTCCTTTTACTTCAGGAATCAAATCATTCATTATTAAATTGCTATCAAAAACTTCTACAAATTCTAAGTTGTTTTTTAAACCTGCTTGATAATCGTTAGGATCATGACAAGGTGTTAATTTTACACATCCAGTACCAAATTCCATATCAACGAAAGGATCTGCTATAATTGGAATTTCTTTATTCATAATAGGTAAAATACATTTCTTTCCTATTAAGTGTTTAAATCTATCATCTTTAGGATTTACAGCAACTCCAGTATCTCCAAGCATTGTTTCTGGTCTAGTTGTTGCAACTACTAAATATTCACTCGAATCTTTAATAGGATATTTAATATGCCAAATGTGTGAATCTTCTTCTTTATATTCAACCTCTGCATCTGAAATTGATGTTTTACAATTAGGACACCAGTTTATCATTCTTTTACCCTTATATATATAACCTTTTTCATATAACCTTAAAAATACTGTTTCAACTGCTTTAGATAGTCCTTCATCTAATGTGAAACGGCTTCTTTCCCAATCACAAGAGCATCCCATTTTTCTTTGTTGCTTTTGTATTGTTCCACCATATTCTTTAGTCCATTCCCATGCCTTTTCTAAAAATTCTTCTCTAGTTAAATCAGATTTTTTTCTTCCCTCTTCTCGTAATTTTTGAACAACTTTCATTTCTGTAGAAATAGCTGCATGGTCTGTACCGGGAAGCCATAGAGTATTAAAACCTTGCATTCTTTTATATCTAATTAAAAAGTCTTGTATGCTGGCATCTAATGCATGTCCCATATGAAGTTTCCCTGTTACATTTGGAGGTGGCATCATAATACAGTAGCTTTCTTTTGTCTTATCCATGCTTGGTTTAAAATATCCCTTTTCTTCCCATGTTTTGTATAATTTCTCTTCAAATTCCTTTGGATTATACTTTTCATTTAATTCGTGATTTTTCATTAATATTCCCCCTTATATAAATTTATAATTAATTTAAATAATTTTTTATTTTCTATTCGCAATAAATTGAGTTTAAATGTTATTATTCGCAGTTATTTAAATATCCATACTAGCCTATATCAATCAATTAAATAGGCGGTAACTATATCTTATATAAAAAGCTGTAAATAGTAACGTATAATTATTAAAAATATTTAAATATCTATCTAATAATAACACATTTCAATATAAAAACAACAAAATCCTCTGCCCTAACATAAGGGCGAGGATTTTGTTATCGCGGTACCACCTTAATTACTAATTAAAATTTTAGTATCTCTAAAGCATATAACGTATGCTAAACGGATATACCTACTAACTTTCAATATATCAACAAAAAAGCTACCTTCAATTTTCTTTTCTATAAGAAGCTCTCAGCTATAACAACTTCTTTTCTCTTATCTAGACAGTTTAAATTTACTCCTCTTTTTTATAGTTTTTGTTTATTATTTTTTTATATTATCATCATTTTGGTTAAATTACAACTATTTTTTGTTATTTATAAGAAAAATATTATACAAGCACCAATAATCGCAATAATAAAACCTACAATTTTTAGTCCAAAAGATCCTTCATTTTGATCTCCAAAACTAAAAAATCTTTTAGTTAATATTCTAGAATCATATATCAAAATTACACCTATTAATGAAAGTATTAAGCCTACAATTATTAATATTAATTTTCCCATAAACTTTCCTTCTATTCTTCAAAAAATTCTACTGTATATTTACATTCAAACTCTTCTTTTGGTTTTAAAACTATCATATCTGTTTTTTGTGTAAATACTCCAGTTGATTTTACTGTGTCTGCTGTAGTTTTCCAAGGCTCTATACATAAAAATGGAGCATTTGGTTTTGACCATACTGCTAGATATGGAAATCCAGAAAAATCCATTGTTAGCACAGTCTTTTCAGTATCACGTTTTTTCAAACTTATTTTAGAAGATTTTATTCCTTTCATTATTAGTGCATCATTATTAAAAGTGTCTTTATTTATATAAATTATTCTTTTATCACTTATTCTATTTTTGGCATATTCAGTTCCAATTAAACCATCCACCAAATATAGAAAATGAATTTTTTCTTCATCTTCTTCAAATTCTAGATAATAATTCTCGTTTTTTAAATCTTCTAGGTCTATTTTAAATGCTGGATGTCCGCCTATACCAAATGGCATACTCGTAGTACCTACATTAATAACTTTGTATATAGTTGTTAATTTATTATCGTCTAACCTATATGTTGTATATAATTCAAAATCAAAAGGAAATTTTGAAATAGTGTTTTTATTACTTTTTAATACATAAGAATGAAAATTGTCTAATTTAGTAACTGGCTCAAATTCTAAATCTCTTGCAAATCCATGTTGTGGCATCTCATATGTTTTGCCATTAATAATGGTTTGATTTTTCTTTAGTTTACCTACTGTTGGGAATAATACTGGTGAATGTCTCTTCCAAAAAACTTTTCCATTTTCGTCTACGCACTCTTCACCTTGATGTATTCTTTCTACTCCATTTAGTTTGAAACTTATTAATTCCCCACCCATTTTTGAAGTCAACATTTGAGTATGCATATATCCATTCTCCTTAAAATATTTTTTCTTACTATATAATATTGTGTTTTTATGTAAATGTCAAGTGTTTTACATAAAAATTGTCACAATATGTTATATTTCATTGTAATTCGCATTCTATTTATATCACACTTAGCTAGTCTATAACTATTTTCTCCAAATAAAAAATAAACCATATATCTACATTTTATCCTAAATTTTCTATTCCTCCTTCTAAATTATAAACATTTTTATATCCCAAATCATCCAAAATCTTTTTTCCTTTTAAACTTCTAACACCAGAAGCACAATACAATATAATTACTGTATCTATATCTTTTATTTTATTTACAATATCATTTTGTAATTCATATAAAGGAATACAAATAGCCCCATCTAAATGACCTTCATCATATTCCTGAATACTTCTTACATCTATAAGTTTTACATTTTGTGACTTACTAATCAAATCTAAAACTTCTTTATAACTTAACTCATTATCCATACTTCTTGTAAAGATTCTACACACTTTTCTAAAAAACTGTTTCATATTATTGTTACTCACCTCCCCAAAATAATATTTATTCTTATTTAGCTATAAAATAACTAGTACAATACTATAATTTAAATATTATCAAAAACAAAAAGATATCTAGTATATAATATTCTAGATATCTTTCTTAAGTTATGCTTTTTTCTCTTCTTTACTTTTTAAATTTTCTAATTGTTTTGTAAATTGTATATTAGTTGCTATTATCGTTAAAACATACACAGTAAGCATAGAAGGTATAAACATTCTATTAACTGGGCATCTTGTAATTGCTATAATACTTAATAATAAAGCTCCTGCTATAGCTAAAACAATTATTTCTTGTATAATAACCTTTGCCATTCCTAATTTTTTATATCTTATACACATATATGCTAAAATTACAAGTGTTGATATTATAATTGGTAAAACATATGGTCTTACTAAATCTCTTATTCTAAGACTTCCTATATCAGCAATAGTAATAGCATTATCTCTATTCTCCTCTGAAATTTCATATTTTTCAATAAGCTTTTGTTTTAAACTTTCTAACTGTTCATCAGATATTTTATTTACTTTTATAATGAAACTATCGTTAAACTTTTCTTGCTTATTTATTACTACTCTTTCTTTAGGTATTACTTCATTTACAATTTGTCTAACTTCATCTATATTATAATCTTTTCCAACATATACTTTTATTTCACGATGATTAGAATATATTACATCCACATTAAATCCTACAGTAGCAATTACAATTATTCCAATTGCAATAATAACTGCTAATACTGCATATACTATTTTCTTCATATATTAAACCCTCTCTTTAATTATTAATTTTCTGAATTTGACATTAATACTCTTGTTATAACTAAATTATATACTATCATTATTGCTAATGCCCAAAACATTACCATACCAAAACTTGCTATTGGTAGATATTTTATAAATGAAAATACAATTGAAATAATCAAACATGGTATATAAATTCCTAAAAATTTAATAGAAACATTTTTAAATGACTTAGTATCATTTTTCTTATTTTTAATAATCTCTATAATATATATATAATTCATTATAACACTTAATATAATTGCAAGTATTCCTGCTATAGTTATTACAACATTTGTATATCTCAAAGCTATTAAAAGTGTAGCTATATAACCTATTATGCCAATAATGCTAAATAATCCTAATTTTTTATACTTAATAATTGTAAACACTGTTATTATTGCAGAAACAACTAAAGTTATTATTAACATTACATTTAATACATCACTTGTAATTTCTGATTGTACATATAAATTTGTATCTAATTTATATGTTAAAGGTAATGTATCTGTTTTCAATAATACAGCTAAATTAGAAGCTTGATTTAAATACTCTTGCAATTGTTCACTTGTTTGTGTTGTACTTGTATTTCCCATAGATAGTTGTAATATTCCATCTTTCACTTCTTCATCAAAATGTGTTGATAATAAAGTTTCTCCATCTAATACTAAATCAACTTGTTTTTTAGTTTCATTACCTTGTTCATCTGTTGATGCTATATAGTTCTTGCTTATCTCTCTTAATTTTTCTGTTCCTTCTTTATCAAATTGTATATTTAAAAATATTGATGTTCCTGTACCAGTATTTCCATATCCTACTTTTACATCTTTTATTCTATCTTTTGTTAATAATTCATGTTTATCTTCTGTATCAACAATTTTAAAATCTGCACGTGTTACCATTTGTGATATAATTGTATCTGCATATTTATTGTCTAGTATAGTTACATATATTTCTCCTGCAACAGAATTTTTTCTTATCTCATATTCTGTTACTCCTAATAGAGTTAATCTATCTTCTACTATATTCTTTGTTTTTTCAAAATCATCATCATTTAATAAATCTTCAGAATTTACTGGTACTTCTTTTTTAGTATATTCATTTTCTTTTCCTTCTTCTATATTTGAAGATTCAATCTTATTTCCATCTTTATCGTAATATTCTGTGTTTATTGTATCGTCTATTTTTATATTAAAGACTCTTCCACCTTTAAACTCCATTCCTAATTTATAATCTGGCAAAATATTTTTCATTCTGTTTTTATCTTTTGCAAATATTCCTACAAAAGATATTAATGAAATTAGTATAATAACTAGTATTGCTAATATTATTTTTAAAGTATTATTTTTTGCTTTCACTTTATTTCCTCCTAAATTATAATAATTTTGTATCATTAATTACCAATTCAAACCATATTCCCAAATATTTAGCAGCATAT
>JAGATI010000082.1 GCA_017621295.1 Clostridia bacterium
AAATCCGTTCAGACTGGAGGTGATTTAGTATGTATGTTTTGAACAAAAAAGAAAAAGCATTTATTATAACTATTACTAAAAGAGTTAGAGCTGATTATTTAAGAAAAAACAAATATACACTTTTAGAAGATGATATTGATATGTTTGATGAAAATGTCTTTGTTTCTGATTTTAATGTAGAAGATGATGTTGCTAAAAAATTGGATTTAAGTGTGTGTGCTGAAGAAATTGAAAAAGTATTTACTAATCTTAATGTGTTAAAGAGTGCCAAAAATCTTTCTTATAGAGAGAAATTGGTGCTCTTTTCTTATTATTCAGAGCATAAAACGGACCAAGAAATCGGATGCGAATTACATTTGAAAGGTGATACAGTGCAAAAAACAAGAATAAGAGCCACGAAAAAAATATTAAAGAATTATAACAAGTTAATAGGAGGTAATGGAGATGTTATTTAAAAATTTCAATTTAACTGATGATGAAGTAGAAGATATATTAAAGAATTATAGAAGTTTAATTAATAGATATAGTGAAATAAATGGCGTTATAGATAAAGATCTAAGGCAAGAAATTATGATGGAAATTTATATATCTTTAACACAAAATAGAGAAAAATTTAAAAAAATATAAAAAATTTTTCAAATTTTGTCCGATTTTGATTTTTTTTCAAGACCTTATATATAGAAGGGAGGAAAAAGTATCGTGCATAGAAAAATAATTAAAGCTATAAAAAGGCACAAGATTCAAAAGATTGTTAAAAAGCGAACCATTGCTTTTATGAGAAGAATACAAAAGGAAGAAAATGAGATGAAACGCAAATTCTCATTAGATTTGCTATTGCGTTAAAGTGATTGCAAAAAGTTAAGTAAAAGGAGAGCTACTAATGAAAAGTAATAAGGAAACTATATTAGAAATGTATTTTTTTGAGCATTTAAAGCCAGTAGATATTGCAAAAGAATTAAATATTTCTAAAAGTGCGGTTACACAAGTTTTACAAAAAGACGATAGGTATTCCGAAGAAAAAGAGCGAAGAAAAGCTGAAAATTACAGAAAACATATCGAAGATACAGAAGAAAGAAATACAAGAGTTAGAAAAGAAAAACAATTTAAGGATAGTGTAGATGATTTAGTTTTAAAAAATATGCACAAACAAGCAGGTATTGAATTATCTGCTCCAAAGAAATTAAACAATATGGCTTATAGAAATTGGAACAAAAGTGCATATGTTTATAACCAAAGAAGAAAAGGATTTGAGTTTAGAAAAGAACTAGGAAGATCATATGATGTACCTAAATTTATAAAAGTGGAGGTTTGAGATATGCAAGAACAAGAACCAAAATATACATACGAAGAAGTAACTGCCTTTACAATTCTAGCATTATTTGAATTTATAAATGATACTGATAATAAAAAGTTGCCATTACATAGAATGGTTGCAATTATGGAAATGCTAGAAAACAAATATCCTAGAGATTTAATAGTAGATTTTTCTGTTAAGCTAATTGAAGCAGAAAGGAACAGCAAATGTTAATGGTAAAAATAATAGTTGGAATAATGCTTTTAATTGGATTACTTGGAATATTAGTTGTTATAGGTGCTGGAAAATTAAGAACAGAAGAAGAAATAATAAACGATATTGAGGAAGAATTAAAGTATTGGGAAGAATATGAAAAAAACAAGAAAAATAATGCAAATAAATGCTTTTTAAAACGTATATTCAATTTTATTATAGGAGGCTTGAAAAATGGATAAAACTAATACAACTATACAAAAGAAAAAAATATCAGAATACGAAAGATTGGTATATACGGTTCCAGAAGTGGCAAAGCTATTACATTCTAGTCCAAATTATATTTATTTACTTATTGAAAAAGGGAAATTACCAGCTATCAAATTAGGTAGTTTAAAGATATTAAAATCTTCGTTAGAGAAGTTTTTAATGGAAAACGAAGGACAAGATTTATCTAATTTAAGTGGAGATATAATATAACTTTGGGTACACTAAATATTACTAAAAGAGGCAAAGTATATCAATATCAATTTGAAGCTGGAAAAGTAAATGGAAAAAGAAAAAGAATAAATAAATCTGGTTTTAAGACAAAAAAGGAGGCAGAAGAAGCTGGTTCTAAAGCATATAATGAATTTAAAAATTCAGGATTAGTTTTTAAAGAAAACAACATTTCTTATTCAGACTATTTAGATTATTGGCTTGAAAATTATTGTAAAAGCAATTTAAGATATAACACAATACAAGCATATACAACTATTATAAACAAGTATTTAAAACCAAATTTAGGCATATATAGATTAGCAGGATTAACAAGTGTAAAATTAAATTCCTTTATTATTGAAATGTGTAATAAATATAAATTTTCAAGGGTGTATTTCGCAAATATACTAAAAGTTTTAAAAGGGTCGTTCAGAGAGGCTTGTGATGTTTATGGTTTTATTAAATATAATCCAACTATAACATTAAGATTACCTAGAATGGAAGAGTACGAGAAAGATATAAAACATGTATATACACAAGAAGAAATTGATTTGATATTAGATCGATTAAGAGATAATGATACTTTTACATGTGCATTTTTAACTTCTTGCTATACTGGAATGAGAACAGGCGAAGTTTTCGCATTATCATGGAACGATATAGATTTAAAAAAAGGAACAATATCAATAAAACATAGCATATATGACAAACCAAAAGATGATAAAGGCAGATGGTATATAGGAAAAACTAAAACAGCAACAGGAACAAGGCAAATACATATATCTAATACATTACTAATAGCATTAAAAAATTATAGAAAAAAGCAATTATATTGGAAGAAAGCTTTTGGAAATGAATATAAAAATTATCATATTGAAGATGTTGAAAATGAGTACGGAAAAGTTAAAGAACAAAGAATAGTAGAAAACGATTATGGAATTTCAACTTTTAAAGATATTAATTTAGTATTTACTAAAGAAGATGGAAGTTTTGTGGGTACAGATATATTAAAGCAACCATATAAAATCATTCATAATGAACTTGGAATAGAAAAATGCAGATTTTATGATTTAAGAGGAAGTTATGCTACCAAAATTTTAAGAAATGGAGTAGAGATAAAAGATGTTGCTGAAATTTTAGGACACCATAATATAGAAACAACTGAAAATTATTATATATCTTGTACTAACGAATCAAAGAAAATTGCAAATGAAATATTTGAAAAAATTACTTTTTCTAACACAATTAATGAAATTGTAAATTACAAAATCTAATTTGACAAAAATTGATTGTAATGATATATTAAATGCGTAAGACATAAGCTCTTACGCATTTTATGGTAGATAATATATGTTGGCGACATAGTTGCCAATTTGTTGCCAGAATATAAATAAATATAATATGAATAATATAATAAGTATTATTTATATTATAATTCCATTTTTACCGAAGTGCTGAAATATCAATAATATTATAAATATCATAAATACTTATAATATATATTGGTACACTGCATGTGGAAGTGGGAAAAAGTACAAGAATTGTTGTGGGAAATAGCCAACTACAAGACTTTGCAGGTATGGGTGAAAACGCAAATGTCAGCATTTTGTCATCCTAAATTGAAAGTTGCTGACAGATTTTTAATAGATAATTAAAATAAATCGACAAAAGGAAAGATAGTATAATGAATATAATAGAAATAGATATTTAATATCTATTTACAGTTAAAAATCAGGTGAACCCTACCAACAAGTGGGAGCTGTGAAATCAAGAAAATTTTTTCGAAATTATTGACATAATGAATAAAAAAATAGTATAATAAATATACTAAAAGAGAATAGCTATTCATAATTCGAGTGTTTCGCAACTCAATCCAAAATGGCGAACGATATATTCGAGGTTTCACATCTCATAAAATATAGTGAACGATATATTCGAGTTAATGCTGACTCAAAACAAAATAGCATAATTTAATTGATGGGGGTTAAAATTTAGGTTTTAATCCTCATTTTTATGTATAAGGAGATATTGCAATGAAGTTAAAATTTTATGAAGTAGATAGTGAATATATAAAATATTTAAAAGAAAATGGCGA
>JAGATI010000083.1 GCA_017621295.1 Clostridia bacterium
GTGGATGTTCAGTTTTAGCAATATCACGAGCAGCGATTTCACCAATGTTAGTTAAAGCAATTTCAATATCTGTCATATTATCTCTTAAAGATTCTTTTCTTAAGCCTTTATGTGATTTGTATTCACTTGCTTTCATTCCAGACCATTCTTGATATATCTCATTTGTTAGGACTGCATATTCATAATTTTGAGTTATTCCATTTTCTTTCCATACATCTGTTAATTTTCTTCTGTCTACAACTCCTGTCATTCTTGCTTTAATCCATTCATCACTATATCCACGACTTCTATAATAATCAACAGCACGATTAATAGCAATTTCTGGATCAAATACTTCGTCAATTCTCTCTTTTCCCATTTGAGCAAGCCAAAGTTTAAATGGCTCTGCTTTTGGACTTGGAATTGATTCAATTAATCTTAATATTCCTTGTGTATCTAATGTATCTGTTAAATAACTTTTTCCATCTTTTTGAGATTTCATTTTCAGTTGTACGCATTTTGCGTACAACTCACTTTTCTCTTCTTCTGTCATCCTTCTTTTTAGCGTATTCCAATAATTTCTTGGATTATTACTCTCAGTTAAAGCACTAATAATATCAACTACACTAAAATAGTATTCTTCCTTTTCACTATCCCAAATACTTCTTATCTCACTACCTTCAAAAAGATTTGAAATTGTTTCTAATTTATTATTATCCATTTAGGCATCACTTTCCTTTATAAATTTATTATTATGCCCAAATTATATCAATTTTCCTCCATTTTTTCAATAAAAATAAACATTCTTATTTTATCATTAATACAGTCTCCCTTTTTTAACTTATTTGCTATTTTTCTTTTCATCTTAATCCCTCATTTCATTGTTCTATAATGTAATACTATATTACATTTTTCTAGTTAATATTTTAAACTATTAACTAAAATCTATTAAATTGACAGTATTGACTAATTATTTCTCTCTAAAAGTATTCTATCGTAAATTTTTTTCCAAATACTAGCCTTCTTTCCATTTATAAATATCTAGATTGACTTTATTGTTATAAACTTCAATCCCTTCCTTTTCTAATCTTTGTTTTTGGACATCTTTCCCTCCAAAAACAAATGCATCTGCTAATTCACCTTTGCTATTTAGTACTTTATAACATGGATATTTATTTCCATCTGGATTTTTATGAAGTATATTTCCTACTGCTCTAGCTAGCCCCTTGTTTCCTAAATATTCGGCAATTTGCTTATATGTAACTACTTTTCCTTTTGGTATAGTTGTTAAATAATTGTATACTTTTTGTTCAAGATTATTTCCTGTTATTCCACATCTATTTCCATTTACTAAATTATAACTATTGTCTACTAATTTAATTATATTTTCAGTTTCTATTTTATCATCTAATCTTACTGTTATCCAACTTTTTTTGTTCATATGATATCCTAGAAATATAGCTTCATTATCTATTATACCTTCTATTTTCTCCTTTTGATATTTTAAATCGATAACCTCAATTTTTTTATTAGATTCACATTTTTTATTAAGTTTGCTTTCTTCTATTGTTAACAAAACTCCATACCATTTTTTATTCTTATTATTTCTAAAAATTGCATTATCATCATATTTTTCCCATAAAAATTCTAAATCATCATTGTATTTTTGCTTTATATACTTTATTATTTCTTTTGCTTGTTTGCTTTTAAAAATTTCTTTATATGTACATTTTTCTATAAAGTCATTTATTATATTTTGATATTCTTGTCTAACCCTTCCAACAAATTCTCCTGTTGCTGTTTCAATATCAACAAGAGCATATTCTGTATTATTTTCTATATCTATTATTTTTGAATATCTAGTTGTATTTGAAATTAATATGTTAATTTCAAATGTATTTTCTAGAATATTTACTTTATATATGTAATTATCTTTATCTATTACAAAACCGTAGTCTAACAGTCGATTATAAGCAATACTTCTTTTACTTAATTCGATATCTAAATTTCTCATAAATCTGCTCCTATTTTATATTTATTCTTTTTTAATAGTATAATAACATTAACATAAAAATTTCAATTATATTATCTATAATTCCCAGTAAGAATTATAGAACTTTTGTTCTGTTTTGTCAAGAAGATTTTTTTAAAATAAAGTTCAAACATTTATTAATGCTTGAACTTTATTTTTACATTGGTATAACCAATTTATTAATTTTACTTTTAATATAATTTTGTAATTTATCCATAAAAACCTCTGGCTTTATTTCTTTTTTAGCAACCATATCTAATCCCTTTTCCCAACTAGCTGTTAGTTTTGGATTTAGCATATCTGGCATAGAGCTATATACAACATCAAATATAGTTTCGCCTTTTTCTGTTGGTGTAATAATTTGCGTTTTTGTATTAATTTGTATATACTTTATTCTTTCTAATTTTTTTATAATTTCTGCTCTAGTGGCACTAGTTCCAATTCCAGCCCCTTTTATTTGTTCTCTTAATTCTTCTTCTTCTATCAGCTTACCTGCATTTTCCATAGCTAAAATCATAGAACCAGAATTGTATCTACTAGGTGGCGTTGTCTCAGACTCCTTTGTTTCAAAATTTATTACATCAATATTTTGTCCTTTTTTAAGTTTTTTTAATAATTCTTTATCAATTCCATTATCTTTTTTGCTATCTTCTTTTTCATCTTTTGAATCTTTTCCTTTTACAATCTCTAGATATCCCAAATCCACACATACTTTGCTACTTGCATAAAACTTCTCTCCGTCTATATCAATAGTTATAGAAATTTTCTCATATTGAGCTGGTGGATAAAAAATACATAAAAATCTTTTTACAATTAGCTTATATATATCCTTATTCAATTTTGGCAATTTTTCATAATTTTCGAAACCTTGCCCTGTTGGTATAATTGCATAGTGGTCTGTTATTTTACTATCATTTACATATTTAGTTTTAAGTAAATTTGTAGAATACTTTTCATTTATCATTTTATTAATAATTTGTTTAACTTCTTCATCATTAAAATTTTTAGCAAGTCCATTTAAATTTTTAGAAATTTCTTTTGCAACTGCAGAAGATAAAACTCTTGCATCTGTTCTTGGATATGTAACTAATTTTTTTTCATATAAATCCTGAATAACTTCTAGTGTCTCATCTGGCTTTATTTTAAATTTTTTAGTACATTCATTTTGAACTTCTGCTAAATTAAATAATAATGGTGCATTTTCCTTTTGTTTTGACTTTTTCAATTCTTCTATTATAGCTTTTTTATCTTTTAAAGAATTTATAAATTCTTTTGCATCTGCTTCTTTTCTAAATCCAGATTCATTATATAATTTAATAGATTCAAATAATCTAGACTTCTCTTGAACTTTCCATTCTGCAGATAAATTATTTGCATCATCACCAAATTTACCTATGATTTTATAATAAGGAGTTTTAACAAAGTTCCTTATCTCTCTTTCCCTTTGTACTACCATTCCTAATACACAAGTCATAACACGTCCAACTGAAATTGATACTTTTTCTTCATTAATTTGCTTTGCAACTCTTCTTCCATAAATAATAGATAATAACCTTGAAAAATTAATACCTATTAAGTAATCTTCTTTTGCTCTTAAATATGCAGAATCTGATAAACTATCATATTCTGATAGGTCTTTTGCTTCTTTAATACCTCTTATTATTTCATCTTCTGTTTGAGAATCAATCCAAACTCTTTTCATTTTAGCATTTGGATTTGGATTTGCCATCATAAAGACTAATCTTTGAATATATTCCCCTTCACGCCCTGAGTCACCTGCATTATATATAGTCTCTACATCTTCTCTTTGCATTAATTCTTTTACTATATTAAACTGATTTTGCACATTAGGTATAATCTCATACTTCCACTCTTCTGGTATAAATGGAAGTGTATCTAATCTCCAAAATTTCAAATTCTCATCATATTTTTCTGGATAACTCATAGTTACTAAATGGCCTACACACCATGTAATTATCCAATCGTTTGATTCTAAATATCCATTTTTTCTATTTGTATTTATTTTAAGTGCCTTAGCAAATTCCATTGCCACAGATGGCTTTTCTGTAATTAATAAACTTTTTGACATTTTTTACTTTCCTTTTGTTTAATTTTTTAAGCTTTCCTCTATATATTTATTTGCAATAATATTAATTTCTTGTAAATATTTAATAGCTTGCTCATCTTGTAAATTTACCTTATCTTCAATTTTCTCTATATACTTGTTTTCTTTAACAATATTTAAACTATAGCTATAATAAAAATCAAAAATATATGCTATATGAGCAATTAACATATCAGCATTTGTCTTCAAATTTTTGTAATTAATCATATGGTCTTCTTTGAACTCTCGATATATTTCATCTGTTATTTTTTCTTTGCTTAAATCTTTACATCCATAAGAATTTTCTAATTTTTCTGTTAATAAAGTATAATATATATCTAATTTATCTGCATCTCTTATAATTTTTGCATGCAGAAGTTCTCTATCTGTTAGTCCTTTTTCTATTCTTGGTTTATTATGATTTAATATTGCTTTTTTTATTATTTCATCATAACAATCGTCCTGTATAAATTTTCTAATCAAATTATCTTCAAATAAAATTCTCACTCCATACTCTCCATGATTTATACTATCTTTATCATAAAAAGTATTATAAATTCTTACTTGCTCAAATCTACCTATATCGTGTAATAATCCTATTAACTCTGCTAAATTAATATCTTCCGCTTCTAATTTTAGATTTTCAGCTATTTTCCTGCTTTTTTCTGTAACTCTTAAAATATGACCTATTTTTAATGCTATTTTTCCATCTTCTGGATTATAATTTTTTACATATTCTTTAAATGCCTTTTTTGCTTCTTCTATATCTATCATTTCCCATCACTCCGATGTCATTATATATGAATAGATTTTATAAATCAACAGTAAATGGCATGAAAATATTTATATTAAATTTTTATATTATCTATCTACATATCATTTCATTATAATTTTATTACAGTTTGTTAACCAAACGCTTGCTTTTTCTGGAAAATATGGTATAATTAATTATGTTAATACTTAATATTTTATGTATTAGGAGGATTCACTTATGAATAAAAAAGAAGATAAAAATGAAACACAAAAAAAACTAAAGAAAAATATAGAAGCTTTAAAAGAAGGTGAAAAAGCTTTAGAAGAAGCTATAAAACTTTTAGAAATATTAGATAAATGAAATTTAAATTAAGGAGGATTTTTTATGGCAAA
>JAGATI010000084.1 GCA_017621295.1 Clostridia bacterium
AATATCTGGTTTTATATCTGGAATTATTGCATCACCTTCTACTTCTATCTTCTCTAACTTTTCGCAAATTATCTTATTAATACATAATTTATCTTTTTTGCTTTCTATATTCATATCCAAACTCCCTCCTTATTTTGTTATTTAATTATATTAACTAGGCCAAAAAAAATTCCTATTTAAATAGGAATTTTTGTTTTATATTATAAATTTTTTACTTTTTTTAATTCTTCAATTTGCGGTGGTATTAATGGAGTAGCTAAATTTCCATCAATAACATCTATTTCTACAGTTCTAGTTAATACATCTGTATAACTGTAAGTTACATTACGATTGTTTTCCTCATACTTTACAACAAAAATATTTGGATATGCTTTTTCTATTGTAGCTTCTTTTTCAAACGATTTACTCCTTCCAAGAGTTCCCCTAACAACGATTTTTTGTCCTATCATTTCTCCAATATCAGTCTTTAAATCTGTAATATCTTTTTTGCAAATCATTTAATCACCTACTTCTTCAAGATAGCTAAATTATATCATTTGCAGTATTTTTTGTCAAAAAGTATAATTTATTGTCGTTTCTTGTAACGCCTAATATAAAAGGTTTACACGCTTTCTCCAGGTAATATTACATTTGCATTACATTTTTGTTACAATTACTCTTTTCTTTCCCATTGCACCAATTCCATTTACTCCTTTTATTCCATCTCTTAAATCGTTTTCTATATCACGAATTGTTACATATTTGCTCTCATCAGTAAGAGCTACCTTTTCTGCAACTATTAAAGGATCCATAAAATCTATTAATATTCTTCCTGGTGATGATGCAAAATTTGCACCAACATCCATAATAGCTTCATAGTAACTTTGACATGCTCCTGCAAATATAACTAAGTCTTTTCCCATACTATTCCATTTTCTTGCTTCTATAACAGAATTTATGAAATACATAGAATTTCTGTAATTATATATATCATTATATTTAGTTCCTTTTTTTATCATTCCATCATGACCAGTTATTACAAGTATATCTGGCTTATATCTTTCTAATAACATTCTTACAAATTTTGGTTGTCTACTTTCCGGAATATTTTTCACTACTGCATCTAATCCTAAACTTTTATAATATCTTAAAGACTTTTCGCTATATTTTCTATCTCCATCTAAATGTAAAATTCTACCACTATTAAATACTCTTTTACTTCTCTTATCAGTTTCTATACAATATAGGCATTTTTTTAATCTATCTTGCATTTTGTTTTCAAATAATTTTATATTTTCTTGTACAATTCTTTTTTCTATTATTTCTAAATCATCAATCGGACTATCTGCTTTTATTCTTACAGTCAACCCTTTTAAGATAGCAAATTCATTTTTATCAGTTGTTTTTATAATTCTATCTACAACAAACAAAATATCTTTTCCATATGAAGTTCTTCCTACAATATCTCCTTTTTTTATTCTTTTCAAGCTAATCTCACCTCATTTTAATTAGGTTATTATATAATATGTCGAATTTTGTAAGATGGTTAATAAATTTTATGAAAAAATATGTTGTATATTTTTTTGTTTTATGATATAGTAGGTTTGGCTTAAATAAAAGCTTAAATGAATTTAATAATTTTTTAGACTATTTCCTTCTTTATTATTTAGGATCAATGTGTCAAAAATATTAAATCTCAAAACTAAGAAGGAGGTATTCTATAATGGCAGATAAAACTTTAGTATGTAAAGACTGTGGTGCTGAATTTATTTTTACAGAAGGTGAACAAGCATTCTACCAAGAAAAAGGATTCACAAACGAACCACAAAGATGTCCAGCTTGTAGAAAAGCTAGAAAAGAACAAAGAAGAAATAACAATAATAATTTCTAATTTAAAAGTTTAGGATTTATACTTCCTAAACTTAAAAAATCCAGATTTTATAATCTGGATTTTTTTATATTTAATATTATTTTATTATAAAGAAGTACAATTATAGTTAATTATATTTTATTTATAATATTGCATATTCTATTTGTAAATTTAAATTTTTAAATTATCTAATCGTCTTTATGACTATATTTTAATTTGGTTGCCATACCTCCTCGTATATGTCTTTCTGCTTTATTTTCATCCAAAATTTCTCTTACTTCTTGTGCTAAGGCTGGATTTATATTGCAAAGTCTTTCACTTACATCTTTGTGTACTGATGTTACTTTCTGTAACGGTAGGATTTTTGCTATTATAAATATCCTCGAACCTTGTTACTACTGGCTCATTTGTTCCTATTTCATTTAATAATTTAAGCCTTACTTCAATATTAGAGTCATCATCTACTTCAATTACATCAATAATTGTTTTCAACATTGCATTTGTAATTGTTTGATTATTTAATATATCATCTACAGTATTTATTGTTTTGCTAAGTTCTTTTTGAAGTACATCTTTTTCTTTTATTTCTGATGTGATTAATTTTAATTCTCTTTCTAGTCTTGCAATATCTTCATTTAATGGATTTGTATATTGTTTCAGTTCTTGTATGTTAATAACTTCATTTTGGAACATTTCCATATATTTTTGCTTTTTAGTAGTAACTTTTTCTATTTCTTTAAGTAAACTTTCTTCACTTCGTTCATTGCTCTCTCGTAACTTTGTAATCTTTTCAAACTCTTTTTCAACTGCTTTCATAAAGTTCTTTTTATTAAAAATAATGCTTTTTAAATATTCTTTTATCGCATTTAGGAGTTCTTCTTCATCTATAACAGTTGTATTAGGGCAATGATTTACCCCCATTGAGTTTCTTCCACTACATACCCATCTTATATATTCTGGTCCATCTTCTTTATATTTTCTTTTTATTCTTCTAAATGAATAACCACAATGTTTGCAATATATTAATGTGCTAAATACATATTCTGTTTTTTCTCTCTTGTTGTTTAGTTTAAATTCGTTTGACCTTTGTGCTAAAATATCTTGTGCTCTATTAAATAATTCATCTGATATAATTCTCATTTCAGGTCTTTCCACAACTATCCATTCTTCTTCTGGTAAGTCTTTTCTTGTTCCTGTTATAAAATCTGTTACTTCTGATTTTTTATTTGTTACTCGACCTGTATATATTGGATTTTTAAGTATTCTTACAATAGAAGTTTGTACCCATTTTGATTTTGTTTTCTTTGTCCTTATTCCTCTATCATTTAAGTCCCAAGCAATTTTTGTTGTTCCAATTCCTTTATATACATAGCTTTCAAATATTTCTTTTACTATTTTTGCTTCTTTTTCATTTATTTTTAGAGTATATCTTTCATTTGGCATTTTATCGTATCCGAATACTAAATTTGGTACTCTTCCTTTTTGGGCAGTGATATCTTTTCCAAACTTAACCCTTTTAGACATATTTGCACTTTCTTGTTGTGCCATTGCTCCTAAAATTGTTAATATAAATTCAGAACCACCTTCCATCACTTCGCCGTTATTTAGAAAATCTACTTGTATTCCATAAGATTTTAGTTCTCTTATACTTTGTAGTAAATCTACTGTATTTCTTGCAAAACGACTTACATCTTTAACTACTACTCTTCCAAATTTCTTTGCTTTTGCATCTTGCATCATTTGCTGGAATTGTTTTCTGTGTTTTATTTGCTTTCCAGATATACCCTCATCTGCATATAGCTTGTACAATTCATAACCATTCTTTTTAGTAAATTCTTTAAAGAACTCTATTTGCTTTTCTAAAGAATCTATTTGTGCTTCTTTTTCAGTTGATACCCTACAATATGCTGCAATTTTCATAACATCACTACTTTCTTGATTATTTTTCTGTATCTTTTATTTAGTTCTGTTACATTTTAGCATATTGTTTTAAAAAAAGCAATAAAAAACTACTCTCTTTTTTGAGAATAGTTTTTCCACTTCAATATTACAATTCTAATTTTTCTTATCTAAATTTCTGTCATTAATTTCATAATCTAAAACATCATCCAAGAATTTCTGTATTATTCCTTCATCTGCTCCATCCATTGCTCCTACAATAATATCTTCATCATCAAATAATTCTTTTGCTTCTTTTTCAAATTTAGAAATATCATATGGAAAATTTCCTATTTTTCTAATCATTTAACATCCTTTCCTAATATTGTAATTATTCTAATTACAATATTAATTTGAAATTTTTTAATCAATTTTTTTGTATTCTCCATTTATTACTTGATATTTTCCTTCTCCCTTGTAATTATCAACAACAAAATCTATATCTTCTATTGAAAAATCTCTTTCTTCGGTAATGTCATTTAAAAATATATAACCATCATCTTCAAAAGCTTCGTATATATGTCCTTCTTTTTTATATTCATTATTTCTTTTGCTTTCCATTACTTTTATTTCTGATGATTTTTCACTTGCTAAATTTACTACTTTTTCCCTTAAATCTGTTCTTACATTTACATCTTCATTTTCATTAAATTGAAAAATTATATCTTCATTTTTAAATATTTTTGGTACTTTATCTTCTGATATACTAATGTGACTAATCTCTCCATTCTCGAATTTATCCACATTATAAAACCCACCATTAGCAGAGCCATTGCTACTAAATTGTTTTCTATATAATGTACCTTCACTTTCTGAAATTTCTAAAATGCTGTCATCTACTGCTTTATTCAACTCATCATAATATGTAATATTAGTTCCCCATCTTGATAATCCTATTGTAGCAGCTACATTATCTTCCATAAAATTTTGGTAATCCCAATAATTACTATATTTACTTTCCTTATTAACATTCATAATATTTTTGTTATCACCTTTTTCAAGATAAGCTTTCAATTCATTGATAAAATTATTTACAAAATCAGATAAAACCTTGCTTTGAAGTAAATCCTTTCCTAGATTTTTAATGTTAAAATCTCCTAAGTTCATATATATTTTGACCTCTTTCTAAAAATATTGTTTTGGGAAAATTTAGAATCAATATTAAGAATAAAAAATTGATTGATTAAAATTTATATTCTTATATTAACATAATTTCTAACAATTTACAATACTTCTATCCAAATTTTTCATTTTTATATATGAACTTTATTATTTTTATTCTGCTAATTTACTTTCTCCAGTCGCATAATCTATACTTACTCCAGGTTGCACATTATAAATATAAACATAAAAGCATATATTCTTCCCCCTATCTTCAACTGATTCTGCTTCAATGGTTATACCACTTGCAAGTTTATTTTCTCCTTCATATATTGGTGTTACTCTATATAAACAATGGTTGTTAGGATTATCATTTAAGTATTTTCTTACTCTATTTTCAAATGGTGTCATTCCACTAATATTAAAATACCTTGTTCCTGTTATAATGTTTTTATCATTTGCATTTTCTGCTGATAAGCTAAATGCAATTAAATGGCATTTATTATATAAATTAGCTAAATTTATTTCTGGATAACCTTTATCTTTCCAACCAGATGGTATCACTTTATCTAGTGATTTTCTATTTTCGTCTTCTTTTAGCATAGTTTCATATTTATTTAAATTTGCAAATGCTACTCTACATCTTCCATAATTATCTAAGTCACTATAATCTTCAAATGAACTTGTTATAAAATCCTCATCAGTAAAATTTGGTATGTTATTATTTATTATTACATAAGGATCTGATGAATATTCTGGTATTGTATCCAATGTATATGAAATTGCTAGTTGTTCATTTGTATTATTTTCATTATCTTTATAATTATTTGTTGCATAAATTCCTATAGCAATAATTATAATAAATAGGATTAAAGTTATAATTTGTTTTATATTTGTATTAAAATTACTTTTTGCTTTTTCTTTCATAAATTACTCCCATTCTTTTATTATCTTATACATTTACATGTGCATTTACTTGTGCGTTTTCTTATGCGTTTTCTTGTGTGTTTTTATTTTCTAATAATATGTTTTTCATTTCAAGTATATCATAAAATGGAATGTTAATACCTTTCTTAGCTAGTTTTATAACATTCATTGATGTCTCTATAATCTCTTGTTTCAAAGTTTCAGTTATCTCAACATCTTTCATTTTATTTTGGTATTTACTTTCTATATATTCTTCAGTTGTTGGAAAAATATTTTGT
>JAGATI010000085.1 GCA_017621295.1 Clostridia bacterium
CAATATGATGATGTTATGAATACACAAAGAGAAATTATATACAAACAAAGAAGAGATGTTTTAGATGGAGAAAACTTAAAAGAAAGTATTTTAAAAATGATGGATTCTTCTATAGAAAACTTAGTAGCAGTGTATACAGCTGATGTAGAAAATGTAAATAAAGAAGCATTTATGCAAGATATTAAAATGTCATTTGATATTGATGAATTAGATAGTTTAAAACAAGAAAAAATAAATCCAGAAGATATAATAAACGAATTAAAAGAAAAAGTTAATAATATATATGAAGCAAAAGAAAAAGAATTTGGAGAAGAAGATTTAAGAGAACTTGAAAGAGTTGTAATGTTAAAAGTAGTAGATCAAAAATGGATGGATCATATAGATAATATGGACGAATTAAAAAACGGTATAGGCCTTCGTGCATATGGACAAAAAGATCCTGTTGTACAATACAGAATAGAAGGATTTGATATGTTTGATGAGATGGTTGAAGATATTAAAAATGAAGTATCAAAAATCTTACTACACATTCAAAAGAAAGAAGGAGTAACAAGAAAAGAAACATCTCAAATTACAAATGCAAGTTTAGAAGACACAGCTATTAATTTAGTAGATGGAAATCTTTCAGAAAAAGAAGGCGGAATGAATAAAACAGTTGTAAATCAAGGGCCAAAAGTTGGAAGAAATGATTTATGTCCATGTGGAAGTGGGAAGAAATATAAAAACTGTTGTGGAAGATAGTAGTAATATCAAGGGTTACAGAGATTTAATAAAAATAAAAAACATCAAAAAAACATTAAATTGTTGCCGATTTGTTGCCAAAATAAAATAAAATCTCTGAAACTATTGCAAATACTGTGTTTTACCATGGCGACAAATATGGCGACAAATTGAATATGTAATTATAAGCTAACATATATAAGTGTTGGCTTATTTTTTATCTACCTAATTTTAGGGGAGGTAAAATATAATTATGGTTAGTGTAAGAAAAAGAGGTAAAGTTTATCAGTATCAATTTGATGTTGCTCCAATTGATGGTAAAAGAAAAAGAAAAACAAAATCAGGATTTGCAACAAAGAAAGAAGCTTTAGAAGAAGGAATAAAAGCTTATAATGAATATAATCAGACAGGACATGAATTTGAAACTAGTACAATGTCATATTCTGATTATTTAGATTATTGGATGAAAGAACATTGTGAAGTTAATTTAAAATATCATACAATACAAGCATATCAAAATATTATAAAAAATCATGTAAAACCCAGATTGGGATTTTATAGATTATCGCAAAT
Source organism: Clostridia bacterium (assembly GCA_017621295.1). The sequence goes on from JAGATI010000085.1 coordinate 1,294, forward strand.
AACTACTGCTACACTTCAAGAATTTTTGAATAATATTTATGTTGAATATTCATTTTCAAAAAATTTTTTAAAGAATATACTAAAAGTTTTAAAAACTTCGTTTTCGTATGCTTCAGATGTAGTAGATTTTGTTAAAATAAATCCAGCGCTGAAAGTAAAATTGCCTAAATATGATATTCCAGAAGAAGATCCAGCTCATATTTTTACTAAAGAAGAAATTGATATGATTTTAAATAGATTTCAAAATAATCATGCATTTTATTATGCGGTATTAACTGCATATTATACAGGTCTTAGAGTTTCGGAAGTATTTGCTTTAACTTGGGACGATATTGATTTTGAAAATAAAACAATAACAGTTAATAAGAATGTTTTAAAAAAGAATCAAAATGGAGCAACACATGGAAGACATATTAGTGGGAAAGCTACTACTCTTTGGTATTTTGGTACATGCAAAACAAAAAGTAGTTATAGAACAATCGATATTGGTGATACGCTACTTCAAGCTTTAAAAGATTTTAAAGCTGAGCAAGAACTAAACAAAGAAGAATATGGTGATTTATATATGAAACATTATATGAAAGAAACATCAAATTATTATAATAATAAGCCAGAAATAAAAATAATAAATGCATATTCAGAATTAGATGTTGCATTGCCAGAAACTAGATTAGTATTTGTAAAACATAATGGAGTTTTTGAAGGAACAGATACTTGTAAATATCCATTTAAAGTTATTCATTATGAATTAGGAATAAATTGCAGATTTCACGATTTTAGAGATACACATGCTACAAGATTAATTGAATCTGGAGCAGATATAAAAGCAGTTTCAAAAAGGTTAGGTCATAGTACAATAAGAACAACTTACGAAATATATGTAAGAGTTACAAATAAAATGAAAAATGATACAGTTGAAAAATTTGAACAATATGCAGTAAATTTATAAATTAAGAATTAAATATATAAGCTATTTCTCAAAAAAGAGATAGCTTTATTTTTTTTGAGGAGGTACTTGAAAATGGAGGAAGATATTAGAGCTAATTATTATGCAATTATTCCAGCATATATTAGGTATAACAAAGAATTAAAATTTGGAGAAAGATTAATGTATGGTGAAATAACAGCATTAAGTAATAAATCAGGTTATTGTTATGCTAGTAATAAATATTTTGCAGATTTATATGGAGTTAGTCAAAGTACAATTTCAAGATGGATTTCACATTTAGCAGAACTTAATAGTATAGATGTTCAAATAATTAGAAATGAAAAGAAGGAAATTATTGAAAGAAGATTATATATAACAGATACCCCCTATATGCAAAATTGCACATACCCCTATACGCAAAATAATCAATACCCTATACGCAAAAAGAGCAAAGAGAATATTATAAATAATAATATGTTAGATAGTTTATTTAATTATATTATAAAAAAGGAAAAGCAAATTCCAAAAGAATTTTCAAATTATGAATTGCAAATATTAGAATTACTAAATAAATATGAATTGATTTATACACAAGATACATTACAATATATGAGAAATGAAAATATTGAAAAAGTAAAAGTAATTTGTTATTCATTAGCAATGCTAGAAAAAGAAAATGTAAGTTATCTGTTGAGCAAAATGAATAGAGAGCAAATTTTTAGTTTATATGATGAATGTAAACTCCGAGAACAAGAATATATGAATACAGATAATGAAATTATGAGTTTTACAAATTATTTTTATAAAAGTTTAAAAGGGCAATTATTAAAGAGTAAAGGCTCTTCTTTTTTTATGCCTAAAAATAATAAATTAGAAAGTGAATCCTTTGATTCGGAAGAAGACGAAGACGAGGAAGAAAGGTAGGAAATTATGACAAGAATTGAATTTTTAGAAGAAATTAAAGAAAGTTTAACAAGTCAATTAAGTTGCATTTCAGATAGTGTATTGAAAAATATGCCAAATGAAAGATTTAAAGATGAATGGAACAGAGTACAAGATAGATTAACAATAGTTAATGAATTATTAGATGAAGAAAAAGATGAAAATACTAAAGATGAAAATAAAATAGAATTTAGAGAATTTAATTTCACTGATGAAAATTTTGGAGAAGAAACAGAAAATGTACTTATATGGAATAATAATTGTTTTGTACTTATAAGTATTTTTGAAAATGAAATTACTATTAAAAAATATTATGATGTTTTAGATTTATTTAAAGAATTTATAACAAATAGAAATGAACTTGAATTTTATAAAGTTTTAGTAAAAGACCAAGATAATGAAATTACAGATTTAAGAAAAAAACTAAAAAACTAATATAAAAATGAGGTACAAAAGATGAAAGTTGATATATACGATACAGATAAAAAGTACAATATTATTTATGCAGATCCGCCATGGCATTACAAAACATGGAGAGATGGAAAAGGAACTGCAAATAATTATTATCCAACAATGAAAATTGAAAACATAATTGCAATGAAAGACACAATTCAGAAAATATCTGATGAAAATTGTGTTCTTTTTTTATGGGTTACTTTTCCATGTTTAATTGAAGGTTTAAGAATTTTACTCGAATGGGGATTTAAGTATAAAACTTGTGGATTTACTTGGGTTAAGCGAAACAAAGTGAGTGATACATGGTTCTTTGGACTAGGACATTGGACTAGAGCAAATGCAGAGCTTTGTTTAATTGCAACAAAAGGAAAAATAAAAAGAGTTTCTAATAAAGTCTCCCAGATAGTAGATACACGAATTGAAGAACATAGTAAAAAGCCAGCAATAGTAAGAGATAGAATTGTTGAACTTATAGGAGATTTGCCTAGGATTGAATTATTTGCAAGACAAACTGCAGATGGATGGGATTGTTGGGGAAATGAAATTTAATAATTCATAATAGCTCATAATAGCTCAAATTTACAAAAGAAATTGGAGAGGTTACACATGATAAGATTATTAAGTTTATTTACAGGAATAGGAGCTTTTGAAAAAGCATTAAGAAGTTTAAACATACCTTATGAATTAGTAGGATTTTCAGAAATAGATAAATTTGCAGTAAAAAGTTACTGTGCAATTCATAATGTAGATGAAAAAAAGAATTTAGGTGATATTAGAAATATTAAAACAGAGAATTTAAAAGAAGTGGATTTTATGACTTGGGGATTTCCTTGCCAGGATATTTCTATTGCTGGAAATTTAAAAGGAATTGAAGAAGGAAAAACAAGAAGTGGTTTATATTTTGAAGGATATAGAATTTTAAAAGATGTTATGCCAAAGGTTAGCATTATAGAAAATGTTAAAAATTTAACCAGTAAGAGATTTAGAGAAAAGTTTGTTAAAATATTACAAGATATTGAAGATGCAGGTTACAATAATTATTGGCGAGTTCTAAATGCTAAAGATTATGGAGTGCCACAAAATAGAGAAAGAGTATTTGTCGTATCTATTAGAAAAGATATTGATAAATGCTCTTTTAATTTTCCAGATAAACAATTTTTAAAGATAAGATTAAAAGATTTACTAGAAGATAATGTAGATGAAAAATATTATTTATCAGATAAAGCAATAGGAAGATTAATAAAGCATTCTAACAAAATAATTACAAAACCAGAAAATCCAAATGTAAGCGCTTGTTTAGTGGCAAGCTATTATAAAATGGGAGCAAGAGATGAACAATATATAAAAGATGATAATGTAAGAAGAATTACAGGAGTATTTGATACAGAAAATAAAAAACATCAATCTGGAAGTATATATGATAAAAACGGTTTATCTCCCACTTTAACAAGTGGTGGAGGAGGGCATGTGCAACCGCATATTTTAGTAAATAAAGAAACAATGTTTAATCCGTACAATAAAACTACAATAAATAATATAGCACCCACGCAAACAACAAATTGTGGAAATATAAATTCAAGTGCAGCAGTTTTAATTACAGAAGATGGAAAACAATGTTTCAGAATAAGAAAACTAACTCCAAAAGAGTGCTGGAGATTAATGCGGATTTAAAGATGAAGATTTTGAAAAAGCAAAAAGTGTTGGAATATCTGATACACAACTATACAAACAAGCAGGAAATTCCATTGTTGTAAATGTTTTAGTAGAACTATTTAAAAAACTAATTTTAGAAGATTGCACAACTATTAAATTCTTATAAATTAAGTATTGTAATTATATTGCCTAAAGAAAAATTAAAAACAAAGGAGTAGTCAATATGCAAAATCAAGAAAAAGAAACATATAAAAATTATTTAGTTAGAAAAGTAACAGAAGAAATTGGAAAAGTATTTGAAATTAAAATGGAACAAGCAAAAAAAGAATTAAAAGAAATTGAATATGATGTTGTTTTAGATAAAACAGAAGAAATACTAAAAAATTATAAAAAGCTATCAGAACACATTGTTTTAACAGATAAAGAAAAAGAAATTTTAAAAGATGAAAAAGATGAGTTTCATAATAAAGAGCTTGAAAATATTATGACTGGAGTATTTTCAGAAGATGAACTATATTTAGAAAGTTTATTAAAAAGTAAATATCAAACAAAGTTATTTATAGATTTTATAAATAGAGTATTAAAAAATTATTTGAATGGGGAAACAAAAGATAAAATTGAAATTAGAAAACGAATTATACTAAAAGAATTATATATTGAAGGTAAAAAACAATCAGAATTTATTTACGATAATTATGAAGTAGAAAGAACCTTTTATACAGATAAGGACAAATTGATTAAAGATTTGGCTCCTTATTTTTTTCGGTATAAAAGGGCTCAATATATAAAGTAGTTTTAATTGTTAAGAAGGCTAAAGGCAGGATAGTAATGCAGAGTGCATTACAAATACACCTAGAAAAACAAGTTTTCTAGTTCTCTGATTTTTTTAAAAAATTAGGAACTTTTAAAGAGTATACACTAATGGAATTATGGAGGAAAAAACAAATGAAAAGCAAAATGGGTATTAATTTTTGGAAAAAAGAATTTATTAAGCAATTTGATTTAAATGACATAGGAAAAGATTTGTTAAACATATTAGAGAAGACAAACCAAGAGAAAACATTAAATTATATCTTATATCAATTTGGCAGATTGTATAGAGATGAAATTATAGATATGTATTGCGAAAAATACACAAGCGAAAAAATAAATATGATTTTAGAAGATTTAGA
>JAGATI010000086.1 GCA_017621295.1 Clostridia bacterium
AATAAAAAAATATAAAATAAGATAGTATATTTTAGAGAGTTTATGTGTATCTTTATAATCTTTTAATTGTGCCTCCATAACATCCTCCTATAGATTAAACAATATAATACCAAATAAATGTAAAAATGTAAATAATTTGTAGAAATAAAATAAGACAACAAGAGTTTCCTTATTTGCAATTGGCATGAATTTATGGTAAAATTTTGGAAGGCATAAAATATTAAATATTATATTTTAAGTGTATAGAATGGAGGAATTTATGAAAGATACAAATATTTCGGAAGATATAATTTATATAGGTGTAGATGATAAAACAATAGAGTTATTTGAAAGCCAATATATTGTGCCAAATGGTATATCATATAATTCGTATTTAATAAAAGATGATAAAAATGTAGTTTTAGATACTGTAGATAAAAGAGCGACAGAAGAATGGATACAAAATTTAGAAAGTCACTTAAATGGAGAAAAAGTAGATTATTTAATAGTATCACATATGGAACCAGACCATGCATATAATATAGGTTTATTATGTGATAAATATCCAGACATGAAGGTGGTTGGAAATGACAAAACATTTAAGTTTATTAATCAATTTTTTGATATAGAAGATTTAGATTCTAGAAAAGTTGTTGTAAAGGAAGGCGATATTTTAAGTTTTGGAAAACATAGTTTGCAATTCTTTATGGCACCGATGGTACATTGGCCAGAGGTAATGGTATCATATGAGATTAAAGAAAAAATATTATTTCCAGCTGATGGATTTGGTAAATTTGGAACACTAGATACAGATGAAGATTGGACATGCGAAGCTCGTAGATACTATTTTAATATAGTTGGAAAATATGGAATGCAAGTACAAGCTTTGTTAAAAAAATTATCAGGATTAGAAGTGAAAATGATATGTCCTTTACATGGACCAATTCTAAAAGAAAATTTAGAATATTATATAAATAAATATGACATATGGAGTAGCTATAAACCAGAAGATAATGGTGTGTTTGTAGCATGCGCATCAATACATGGAAATACATTAGAAGCGGCAAAAGAAATGGTAAAAATATTAGAAGAAAAAGGTGCAAAAAAAGTGGCTTTTGCAGATTTAACACGAGATGATTTTGCAGAAAGCATAGAAGATGCATTTAGATATGATAAATTAATTGTAGCAGCATCAAGCTATAATGCAGAAGTATTTCCTCCTATGGAACATTTCTTAAATCATTTAAAAAGCAAAAATTATCAAAAGAGAAAAATAGGAATAATAGAAAATGGAACTTGGGCTCCATCTGCTGCAAAAACAATGAAGAGTATAATAGATGAAATGAAAGAGATAGACTTGTGCGACAATATAGTTACTATAAAATCAAGAATGAATGCAGAGAGTAAAAAAGAAATGGAAAAATTAGCAGATGAGATATTAAATAAAAATAGTTTAACAGGTTAATAAATTATTTTATCAAATTTCATACCTTGAAGACAATAATTGTTAGTAAAGGTTTAATAATATCTGAAATTTGGAAAATTATTCATTCTAATTTATACCTTTAGAGAAAGGAATGGTTGTAATTATGAAAAAACCAGAATTATTAGCACCTGCAGGCTCTTTTCAAAAAGCAAAAACAGCTTTTTTATATGGAGCTGATGCAGTATACGCAGGAACATCATCATTATCATTAAGAACTAGAGCAGAAATGACAGATGAAGATTTGGCAAAAACAATAGAATATGCACATAAAATAGGGAAAAAAGTGTATACAGCAATAAATATTTATGCATGGGATGAAAATTACGAAGAAATAAAAAAACAATTAAAAATGTTAGAAAAATTAAATGTAGATGGAATAATTGTTGCAGATGGAGGAATAGTAGATTTAATTAAAGAAATCTCACCAAGTATTCCTATACATATTAGTACACAGGCAAATACTGTAAGTTCCCATTCTGCAAATTTCTGGTATAAAAATGGAGCTAAAAGGGTGATTTTAGGAAGAGAATTAAATAAAAAACAAATAAAAGAAGTTATTAATAATACACCTATAGGATTAGAAACAGAAATATTTGTTCATGGGGCAATTTGCTTTGGATATTCTGGTAGATGTTTTTTAAGTGATTTTCTAGCAGGAAGAAGTGCAAACTTGGGAGATTGTGCACAAAGCTGTAGATGGGCATATAATTTATATGTAGAAGAAAAAAATAACCCTGGAAATTTAATGCCAGTAGATGATGATGACAAAGGAACATATATTTTTTCTTCAAAAGATATGTGCTTAATTAAAGAAATTCCAGAAATTATAGATATGGGAGTAGATAGCTTAAAAATAGAAGGTAGATTAAAAACAGAGTACTATTTAGCAGTTGTGATAAATACTTATAGAAAAGCTATTGATGATTATATTAAAAATCCAAAAAGCTATGATTATACTAAATATTTAAATGAGTTAGAAAAAACAAAAACAAGAGGATTAACAACATTTTATTTTAATGATAGAAATAATAAAGATTTTCAAGAATATGAAGGAAAACAATATAATGCAAATTATGAATTTGGTGGAAAAGTATTAGAATTTGACAAAGAAAAATCATTAATAGAGATAAAAAATAGATTGCAAGTAGGAGACTATTTAGAAATTATTATTCCAAATGAAATAAATGCTATTGATTTTAGAATTAATGATTTATGGGATAGTGATACAGGAGAAAGAATAGAATATGTAAATCCAGGAAAACTTGGACAAACTGTTAGAATGAAGCTTCCAATAGATGTAGAACCAGGCTGGATTTTAAGAAGAAGAAAATAAATTTTTATTTTGTATGTCAAGAAGTAAAGTGGTTAAATGAAAATTTGAAGAATAGTAATAAAGATTAATAAATATAAAAAGGATTGAAGTTTTTATAAAAAAATGATACTTCAATCCTTTTTATATTTATTAATCTAGTTTTTTATAACAATGATGTAATATAAAAATCTCGTTTTTATTTTGATATTTTTTCTAAATTAAAAGAAATACCAAAACAAACTATAAACAAAACTATAGATATAATGCTAGATAATTCGAAACTAAATCCTGGATATAAGATTAATGTAGAGCTAATAACAAAACCAATTATAGTAAAAAATGTTTGTGTATAATATTTTGAAAGAAGCCATTTTATTATTATTATCCAAAGAAGTCCACCTAATACTAAACCGATTCCCATAGGAAGAAGAACATCGAAATTTAGACAAGCTACAGCATTTAAATAATTCGAATAAACACCTAAACACATTAATATAACTGTACTGCTAACACCTGGAACTACTATTCCTGTAGACATTATAAAACCACATAAAATAAGATAAGAAAAAGAAAAGGTATTTGTTATTGTATTTTGAAATTCAAAACCTTTTTCTAAATTTATCAAAAGTAAAGTAATCAAAAAAGAAGCTATAGTATATATCAAATAATGTAATTTAAAAGAATTATTTTTACAACTATTTTTAAATAAAATAGGTACACTTCCAAGTATTAATCCCATAAAAGCAAAATTTGTTTGTGAAGGATAAGCAGAAAATAAGTATTTTAATGCATTTCCAAAAAGTAATATACCAATAAAACCACCTATACAAATTGGAAGCAAGAATTTTAGAGAATTTTTAAAATCTTTAAAAATTCCAAGTATGCTATTTATTAGTTTTTCATAAAACCCAAAAATAACACATAAAACACCACTACTAATTCCTGGCAAAATTGCACCAGCACCTAAAGCTATACCTTTTAAACAACTAATAAAAAATTTCATATAGTTTACCTTGTATAATATAATAAAGTTTAAAATTTAATATATTATACTTACCTTTCTTCATATTATCATGCACAATATGTACAATATATATAATATGCAAAAATAAAAAATAAATTAATAAGCCATGCACTTTTAAAAAATAAAAACATATATTTAATTGTATAGTAAAAAAGTGGAGGTACGTATATGTTTGTACTATCAATATCAGGTTTATTAACATTTTTAAAAACTGCTATTTTTCTTGTAGGATATATTTCAAGTAATAGTTTGTTCCCAGAACCATTAGATGCTGAGGAAGAAAGAGTTTGTTTAGAAAGATTTAAGTCAGGAGATGAAGAAGCTCGTAATATATTAATAGAAAGAAATTTAAGATTAGTTGCACATGTATGCAAAAAGTATAGTACATCAAATGTAGATTTAGATGATTTGATATCAATAGGGACTATAGGACTAATTAAAGGAATTAATAGTTTTGATAATTCTAAAGGAGTAAAACTTGCTACATATGTGTCTAGATGTATTGATAACGCTATGATAACATAGTGGCAACAAATGATAGAATTGATTTATTATTTAGTAAAATGAGAAAAAACATTGATTCTAATGTAGAAGTGGTAATTCCTAAACCTATAATAGAAAAACCAGAGGGAGATGATATAGGAAAGCAAATTGCATATTATAGAAAAATACAAGGAAGAACTCAAAAAGAAATATGTAAAAAATTAGGTATTAATAGAAGTACAATGAATATGTATGAAACAAAACCTATAAAACTAGTAAATGTAAAAATATTAAAAATGATTTTCAAAGAGCTAAATATTGAAAATGAAATAGTATTACCTGATTATGAAAAATTTATATTTAATAACCAAGCTAAAAAAATGCAAAAACTATTAAAAGAAAACAATTTAAATTCGTTTCAATTTGCGAAAATAGTTGGAGTAGATGATTGCAATGTTAGAAAATGGATGCTTGGCAAATCAGTAATGAGTAGAGCTAGTTTTAATAAAATAAAAGAAAAATTTAATGTATGAAAAAAGACCGCAAGGTCTTTTTTTAGTGGAAAGGAATTAGAAAAATGAATAATGTAATTATAAAAAATATAATGAAAAAATATGATGTAAACACAATAAAAATTTTAAATGAATTGTTTTCAGATTGTATAGTAGAAATGACAGTAAGAAATTGTATAAATAAAGATACACTAGTTCGCATTGAAAAAGTGTATCTTTCTTTATTTGAAAAAAAGAAATTATTAGATTTTTCAGATTTAAGTGTTAAAGAGAAAAACATAATATGTAGTATTATATCAAAAGGCATAGCTTCAATATATGTGGATGAAGAATATCTAGACGAGAATACTTATAAAGATAGATTATTTATTATTGAAGATATGATAAACCTTTTATGTGTTTTAAGCGGTTTTAATAAAAGTACAGTAAAGAGATTAGTAAATAGAGATGTAAAAATCTATTTTTATAAAGGGTGGAAATGGGATTTTATATAATAGGACAAGTACATTATCAAACCACAACTAAAAATGCCACAGAATCGATTGTGGTGAGAATTAAAAGGAGGAATTTTAGAATTTATGAATTATAAAAAATATTATTTAACAAGTGAGTCTGTAACAGAGGGGCATCCAGACAAAGTATGCGATCTTATTTCAGACTCTATTTTAGACGCTTGTTTAGAGCAAGACGAAAATTCAAGAGTTGCTATAGAAACATTCATATCAAATGGCAAAGTTACAGTAGCAGGTCAAATAACATCAAATGCAATAATAGATGTAGAAAAAATAGTAAGAAAGGTATTAAAACAAGTAGATTATGACGATGCTAGATATAATATGGATTATAGAACTTGTGAAATAGACACTAATATAACTAAACAAAGTGGAGATATAGCATTAGGAGTAAATATTGGAGGTGCAGGAGATCAAGGAATAATGTTTGGCTTTGCTTGTAAAGAAACTAAAAATTTAATGCCATATGCAATAGATACTGCACATAAACTTGCACAAAGATTAACTAAAGTAAGAAAAGATGGAATAATCCCATATTTGAAGTCAGATGGAAAAGTACAAGTTATAGTAGAATATATAAATGATTTTCCATTTAGAATAGATACAATTTTAATATCTACACAACACGAAGAAAGTGCGGATATGGATATTCTAGAAAATGATATTATAGAAAAAGTAATAAAACCAATAGTTGAAGAAGATATGCTAGATAGTCAAACTAAATTTATAATAAACCCTACAGGGCGATTTGTTGTAGGAGGAGCAGTTGCAGATACAGGATTAACTGGTAGAAAAATAATTGTAGATACATACGGAGGATATGCTCATCACGGAGGTGGTGCATTTTCAGGAAAAGATGGAACAAAAGTTGATAGGTCAGCATCATATATGTTAAGGCATATAGCAAAAAATATAGTTATAAATGGATTGGCTAGAAAATGTGAAATACAAGTAAGTTATGGCATCGGACTAGAACAGCCGATTTCATTATACATAAACTGTTTTGGAACAAATATAATACCAGAAAATAAAATAATTAATATAATAAAAGAAAACTTTGATTTAACACCAAATGGTATAATTGAATATTTAAATTTAAAGAAACCAATATTTTCAAAGACAACAAACTATGGTCATTTTGGAAGAGAAGAATTTAGTTGGGAAGAGGTAAAACAAATATAAAAAGACTTGTAATTAGAGTTGAACAAGAGTTAAATTACAACACTAATAGCATAAGTCTTTTTTTATTGGAAAGGAAAGAAATATGTTTTTAACTGGATTTATAACAGGAGTAATGGTTGGAGGAACTGTTGCAATAATTTTACATTGTTTAGTAATAGTTGGAAAGGAGAGCGAAGAACAATGGGAGGAAGATCAGATTTTGAAGAAAGACAAGAAGCAAGAAAATTAAAATATGAAGAACTATCAAAAAAAGCAGAAGAAAAATCAAGCCAATATATGAATTCAACTGCACATAGGATTTTAGCAAATACACCACGGACAACCTATAATAGTAGGACATCATTCTGAAAGAAAAGCAAGAAGATTACACGAAAGAGCTTGGGAAGATACAAGAAAATCAATAGAAGAAGATAAAAAAAGTGAGTACTATAAAAATAAAGCACAGACTATTGAAAATAGTAAGGTTATTTATAATGATGACCCAAATGCAATTGAAAAATTAAAAGAAAAATTAGAGTATTTAGAAAAACAAAGACAGCTTATAAAAGCT
>JAGATI010000087.1 GCA_017621295.1 Clostridia bacterium
AATTTTAAAGCACCCATTATCCTGTAACAAAGAAAATGCGGGTTCTATAAAATATAGTTTCCCCGCCAAACCTATTCTAACTCATCTTCTCTTTTATTCTCATTAATGTATTTAATGCTTCTATTGGTGTTAATCCGATTCAAATCAATTTTATCTATTTCATGAGCAATTTCAGCTATTTTATAATTAAACATATCAAATTGACCAGTAACTTGTTTCTTATCTTCCTTTTCTTTAGCCTTATCTTGCATTATGCTCTTTCTTTCTAAGCTCCTTAATATTTCATTTGCTCTTTTTGTTACATTTTGTGGAACTCCAGCTAATCGTGCTACATGAACACCATAGCTTTCATCTGTTCCTCCTTCTACTATTTTCCTTAAGAAAATAATGTCTTCACCTTTTTCTTTTACAGCAATAGAATAATTTTTTACACCTTCTAGTTTATTTTCTAATTCTGTTAGTTCATGGTAATGTGTTGCAAATAGTGTTTTTGCTCCGCATTTTTCTTTATTCTCTATATATTCTGCTACTGCCCAAGCAATTGAAAGTCCATCATATGTAGAAGTTCCTCTTCCTATTTCATCTAAAATTACTAAACTATTTTTGCTTGCTTCTTTTAAAATAGATGCAACTTCCATCATTTCTACCATAAATGTACTTTGCCCCATACTTAGGTCATCTGATGCACCAACTCTTGTAAATATTTTATCTACGACACCAATTTCAGCATAACTTGCAGGTACAAAACTTCCGATTTGTGCCATTAATACTATTAATGCAACTTGTCTCATGTATGTAGATTTACCAGCCATATTAGGACCTGTTATAATTGCCAAACGATTTTCTTCTTCATCTAAATATGTATCATTCCCGAACAAAACTTCCAGTAGGTAACATTTTTTCTATAACAGGATGACGACCATCTTTTATATTTATAATTCCATCTTCAGAAACCTTTGGCATACAGTAATTAAAATCTTCTGCTACTGTTGCAAAAGAAGACAAAACATCAAGTGTAGATATTGCTAGTGCTGATTTTTGAAGTCTTTGAATTTGACTTTCTATTTTTTCTCTTATTTCAGAAAAAGCATTATATTCTAATTGTACTACCTTTTCTTCTGCTCCAAGTATCTGATTTTCTAAGTTTTTTAGCTCTTCTGTTATATATCTTTCACAATTTGCTAAAGTTTGTTTTCTTATAAATCTATCTGGTACACCGAGATAAATTTGATTTTGTAACTTCTATAAAATATCCAAATACTTTGTTAAATCCTACTTTTAGACCTTTAATTCCTGTTTTTTCTCTTTCCTCTGCTTCTAATGCTATAATCCAGTTTTTTCCTTCAGTTGTAGCAGTTTTTAATTTATCTATTTCTTCATTATATCCTAATTTTATTAAATCTCCCTCTTTTACAGAAATTGGTGGTTCATTAACAATTGCTACTTCTATAAGTTCATAGATATCTTCTAATGTATCTATTTCTTCTTGTATTTCTTTCAATAACTTAGAATTTGCTGTCATTAAAATATTTTTTATTGTTGGTAATTGTTTTGCAGAATTCTTTAAAGATATTAAATCTCTTCCATTTGCATTTCCATATGCAATCTTTGCAGATAATCTTTCTATATCATATACCTTTTTTAAAGATTCTATAATATCACCTTTTAAAATGATATTTTCTTTTAATTCTTTTACCGCTTCCAATCTTTTATTAATTTCATTAACATCTACTAAAGGATCATTAATCCATCTTCTTAAAAGTCTTCCTCCCATAGAAGTTGAAGTTTTATCTAATACCCAAAGAAGAGTACCTTTTTTGGATTTATCTCTCATTTTTTCTGTTAATTCTAAATTTCTTCTTGCATTTATATCAAGTGCCATATATTTCGTTGTTTTATATATAATAATTTTATTTATATGGTCAAGTTTTGTTTTTTGCGTATCTTTTAGATATGTAAGTAATGCATTTGTAGGTAATATAGATAAGTTTTCTTTTAAATTTTCTATTTTAGAACCATTATCATCTAAAATCTCATATTCCATTTTCAAGCTTTCTATATCTTCTGAAAAAGATTCTTCATTTGTTCTTGAAATATAAACATCAAATCTTTCTTTTATTTTATTAATCTCATCTGTAGCTAGAAACATCATTTTATTTACAACAATCTCGGCTGGTGAGTATCTTGAAATTTCGTCTAATAGTTTAGCAAAATTATTGGTTGCCTTTATCTCTGATGCCAAAAAATCACCTGTAGATATATCACATACTGCTATTCCAAAAAATATTCCAGTTTTATATATAGACATTATATAATTATTTTTCTTTTCTTCTAGTAAATTAGATTCTATTACAGTACCAGGTGTTACTACTCTTATAACATCTCTTTTTACAATTCCCTTCGCTTGTTTTGGATCTTCTAATTGTTCACATATAGCTACTTTATATCCTTTTCCTATAAGCTTTGCAATATAGTTTTCTGCGGCATGAAAAGGAATTCCGCACATTGGCGCTCTTTCTTCTCTGCCACAATCTTTACCTGTTAAAGTGAGCTCCAATTCTCTAGATGTTGTAATTGCATCTTCAAAAAACATTTCATAAAAATCGCCTAAACGATAAAATAAAATGCAATCTTTATATTTATTTTTTGTATCTAAATAATGTTGCATCATTGGTGAATATTCTGCCATATTTTCCTCCTAAAATTTGCCATAAATTTACTTTCTATAATTTTTTCTATAAATTAATATTATTTTCATTAGTTTGCTCTTTTAATAACATTTCTAATTTTTCATTTCTTTTTCTTGCTCTTCTTATATATTCTGGTCCTACTCCCATTGTTTTAGCAATTTGTTTTTCAGATATTCCTTGACTTTTTCTTTTTTCTACTTCAAATAAAAGGCTATCTACTTTTTGCTTCTCTACTTTAATCGAACTTGAATCTAATTTTATAGATGCAATATAATCTGGATTTTCAAGAATATACTTTTCTATTTCACTTTCAACTTCTTGTCTTTGCACCAGCGACATGTTTTCTTTACGTTTCCTTCTATCTGAATGCGAATTTAAAAGTTTATTTAGAATTGGATTATCTTCCTTTTTTATTAAAGTTCTTAAACTTTCTTTTGTTATACCTAAAACATCTGCCATTTGAGCTAAAGACCTTTCTTGTCTTACCATTTCTATTATAACCGCAGGAATATTTATATCTTCATGTTTATTTCTTCTTGTTGTAGAATATTTATAAAACCTTTTCCTTAACTCTTCATCTTCTTTACATAAGTTAATAATTCTATTTCTTAATGTTTTTTCTGCAATTCCTGTAACTTTTACAGCTTGTTTCCATGTCATATCTCCAGCAAAAATACGATTTGCAACTTCCTTAATTTCCATTTACTTCTCCTTTCAAATACCACATATGCTCTGAAACAATTTGAACATCCACTATATTTCCAATCAAGTTTTCATCACCCTCAATATTAACCACTTTATTAGTATCTGTTCTTCCTGTTAATACTTTATCATTTGTTTTGCTTTTTCCTTCTATTAATACTTTCTGAATTGTTCCAACATATTCTTTATTATTTTTTTCAATTTGACTTTCTACTAAAGCTTTTAGTCTATCAAATCTTTTATGTTTTATTTCTTCAGGTATCTGATTTTCCATTTTATCCCCTGGAGTGCCTACTCTTCTTGAATATATGAACATAAATACTTGCTCAAAACAAACTTTTTTTACAACATCTAAAGTATCTTCAAAATCTTCTTCTGTTTCACCTGGAAAACCTACAATAATATCTGTTGAAAGTTTAAGTCCTGGTATTTTGTTTTTCATTTTTTCCACTAAACTTAAGTATTGTTCTTTTGTATATTTTCTATTCATTACTTTTAAAACTTTAGTGCTTCCAGATTGTAATGGCAAATGTATTATTTTACATACTTTATCACTAATAGCAATTGCTTCTATTACATCATCTGTAAAATCCTTTGGATGTGGTGAAACAAATCTAATTCTTTCTATTCCTTGTATTTTATTTACTGCTTTTAATAATTCCGAAAATTTATATATACCTAAGTCTCCATTACCTTTATATGAGTTTACATTTTGACCTAAAAGAGTTATTTCTTTATATCCAGCTTTTGCCAAAGCTTCTATCTCATTAATAATATCTTCTGGATTTCTGCTTCTTTCTCTACCACGTACATATGGAACTATACAATAACTGCAGAAATTATTACATCCATTCATAATAGTAACAGATGCTTTTATATTATCATTTCTTTTTATAGGAAGTCCTTCTATTACTTCTCCATCTATATCTAGAATATCTTGAATTTGTTTCTCACTTTGCATTATTCTATATACATCTTCTGGAAATTTATAAATAGTATGTGTTCCAAAAATAATATCGAAAAATGGATAACTCTTTTTTAGTTTTTCTTGTATATGTTTTTCTTGCATCATACAGCCACCAATTGCAATAATGGTACCTCTTTTTTCTTTAACCTTTTTTACTTCTCCTAATTTTCCAAAAAGCTTATCTTCAGCATTTTCTCTAACACAACATGTATTAAAAAGAACTAAATCTGCCTCATTTAAATCTTCTGTTTTGGAATACCCCATATTTTCTATCATTCCGCAAAGCTTTTCGGAATCATTTTCATTTAACTGACATCCCATTGTTAATATATAATAGTTAAGCACTTTTCCTGCATTTATTTTATTTACTTTTTCTATATATTCCATTTGTTTTTGTATTTCTTCTTTTCTCACTTTAATTCCTCCAAACTTGCTTATCAATTCATAACTTGGTTCATCAGTGATAGAAACTTTTTGGTTAAAATTCCATTTTCTCTATTTATAATACATTATTTTTATTCTGAACCAATTTTCTTTGTCCCTGTATTGGTCATATTTCTAAGAAATTTTCAAATACTTTAGCCTCTTTTTGCTCTCTTAGGCAAAATAATAACAACTCATCTTTAATTTTTTCTAATTGTTCTAACTGTACAGGAGTCGCTTGTCTTTCTTGCATTTGCCTTTTTATATCATAATAATCTGATAGCTTTGCTGAACTTTGCTCTTCAACATATGATATATTTGACTCATGTTGTAATTCTCTGAATTTTTCTACTTTATTTATTGCATGAATTAATATAGGAACATAATTTTCATTTTTTGTACCTCTCCTATATATGAACAACTTATCTGAATCTATGTTTTTTATTATCTCTATCATAGCATTATATGAGTCATTATGCCTCCCTAAATCAGTTAATTTTGCTTCACCTTTCATTTTTTCATCTCTAATATCTTTTTCGTATCTTTTATGAATTGAAAAAGCACTTATTAAATTTCCTACTGCCAATGCATGATAATTAATATCATAAGAATGTTCTTCCATCATATCAGTATCTACTCCTATCATTCCTTGAGATAGTGATGGAGCACATTCTATAAGTATATTATAACCCTTTTCCATAGCATATCTATTAATATTATTAGCATGATCATATGAATCTATCCCTGTTAGTGCCCCAAAGTGTGGTGCATCCTTTGCAAAAATATCATCTGCATCAGATCGAAATCTTTTAAATTTATCGGAATCTATTATAACAGAATTAGGATTTTTTCTTAAAATTAGCTCTCTTAAATTTGATTTTCCTGCACCAGTTTGTGATAATAAAATATTAGATTTAGGTGTTTTCGATGGTTCTTTTCCATTAAATACATATCTAACTATTTTCAAAAAGGCTATAAAATATTCTTTGTCTGATAATCTATAATCTAACATTTTTCTTCCTAAATCATAACTAATATTGTTAGATATCTCTGGTTCAACTCTTCTTGATACATATTTAAATAAATTTTTTGGTGTATCTGGTAAATCATTTAAAAAGTCATCATTTAGCTCTAATAACGCTTCTTTCAATACACTTTCATCTAAATTTCTTCTTATACTATCTTTTCCCATTATAATATTCCTTTCTTTCGCTCTTCAAGTACTTTTGTTATAATTTTTTTATTATTCATATATATTTCTTGTTGCATTTTTTCCAATAAATTAAGTTTTTCTTTACATATAGATATTTCTTCTGCCTTTTTACTAGTAGCATAAATATTAGTTATTTCTGCTATTTTATTTGATATTATATCTAATGCTATATCTGAATCTTCTTCCATAGAGCCCTCCTTTTTTATATTATTTCAAATTCTTCTAAATCATATGGTACAAATACATTTCCTTTATAATATTTTTTTGCATCAGCTATAAAATTTTGCTTTCTATTTTCTAAATCTTTATCTGTAGAATGTGATAAAATCACATTTTTTACATTTAATCTTTCTGCCATTTCTGAAACAAATTTTACTGTACTATGATGATGTCTTTCTATCGGGTTATATTCTTCTGCTTCTTTTCCTGCCATATATGCATCTGAGAAAATCCATTCACAATCTTGTAAATACTTTTCTGTATTTGAATTACATACTTCATCACCTAAAAATATAAATTGCTTTTCTTTCAAATAATCCATTATAAATCCAAATTGTTTTACTTTTACCGCATTTAAATCTATAAAAGTTACTTCATTATCTAAAATTTTAGCCTTATCGCCATCTTCTACTATTATAAATTTAATCATACTCCCTAAATACTTCAAAAATATTTCTGGTATCAATGCATTTGATATTAATTTTATTGCTTCTATAACTAGATTATTTCCATATATATTAAGTGTATTTTCATATCCTCTATGATAATATCTCACATATTCACGTATTATCCATATAACTCCTAATATATGATCTAAATGTGTATGTGATATGAATATATTTTTTATTTTTTTTATTTCAATATTAGCAGCTTTTAAATTTGTAATTATTCCATTTCCTCCACCTGTATCTACTAGAAAATATTCATCATCTTTTTGAATCGTAAAACATGTATTATAACATTTGGTTACAGCTCCATGACCAGTACCTAACATTGTTATTTTCAATTTACATTCCTCTCCTTCTTAACCTTTTTAAGGACAAAGACCCAAATGCTTCGTCCCTAGTGGGTCACAACTTCAAATTCCTCGCAATCTATTTTTTCATCAAAAAATAGATTTATATTTTCTGGATTTTTCAATAACTTTTCCTTTTGTACTTTATTTAAATCTTTTTTTATATGATATTCCAATTTAGAGGCTAACGCTTTAGTATTTGTTTTCCAAGCAGTCTCTAATTTATATGCAGAATGATAACGTGTGTATTTTGCACATTTATCTGTCTTTTCAAAATGCTCCTTCATTCTACGATTTAAGTCTTTAGTAATACCTGTATATAAAGAATTATCTATACATCTTAACATATAAACATAATACATATCTTAAAAACCAATCCTCTTTCTCGAATCTTTTTTAGCCACTAAATTTTCTTTATTAATATCTGAAACTGTAATTGTATACAATTTTTCTTCATCATCTGTCCCACTTGTATTTTTTGCATGTTCAATTAATATATTTTGGAACAAATTATTTACATATCTACCATTACCAAAATTCTCTATTTTTGTAGATTCGTAAATTACTTCTCTTACTAATTCTTTTGCATCGTCTTCTATTTTTAAATTATTATTATTTAACAATATATCGAAGATTTCCATTAATTCATCAACATTATAGTCTTTAAATTTAATTTCATATCCAATTCTAGATTTTAATCCAGGATTTGATTTAACAAACTCTTCCATCTCTTTTTCATATCCTGCAAATATTATTATCAGTTCATCTTTATGGTCTTCCATCATTTTTATAATTGTAGCTATACATTCAGATCCAAAAGACGAACTACCTGATGATAATATTGAATATGCCTCATCTATAAATAATACTCCTCCAAATGCAGATTTTAGTATTCTAAATGTTTTTCCAGCTGTTTGTCCCACATAGTCTGCTACTAAGTCTTTAGCAGATACTTCTACAAGTTTATTCTGTTTTATATAACCCAAATTGTATAATATGTCACTTATTATTCTAGCAACTGTTGTTTTTCCTGTCCCTGGATTACCTGTAAATACCATGTGCAAATTATTTTTTGACATATCTATATTTACTTTCTTGTTAAATTTTAATAGATGTATTAAATTATCTATTTGTCTTTTTATATCATGAAGTCCTACTAATGAGTTTAGTTCTTTTAGTACTTCACTTAAATTTCTTGTATTATATACATCAGGTATATTTTCATCTATTATTACCTTAGATTTATCTGTATTTATTATTCTATTTTTATTTAATATTATATGGTTATATAATTTATTTATATAGTCCATTTCTTTTACTTCACTTCTATTATATGAAGATTTTATATAATTATATATTTTTGCTTTTGCTTTTTCATCAACAACTTGTGTTTTATTTAATTTTTCTAATATAACTTTATATAAAGCATCTATATCTAATTCATCAACTTCTAACTTTATATTAAATAAATTATAATTAAGCTTAGGATATTTTTCTATTATTGAACTAATATTTTCTTTGTTTCCATATATTACAGTACAAATTCCTTTACATTTTTCAATTTGGTCTGTTAATAAGTTAATAATCATATTACTTTTTAAGTCTTCTGTATATAGTAAGTTCTCAAAATTATCAATTATTAAAGTACCTTTCTTTTGTCTTTTTGTTTCTGCATCATAATATATTTTTCCAATTATATATCTATCTAAAATCATGTTATTCATAGATTCTTTATAAAATCCTCTATTCTCTGGTAAATAGTTAAAATACCACATAAAATCAGAAATAATTCTTGTAATATTTTCGGCACCTTCTTTATCTTCTGTATACATTATTATATTAATAGGTATATATGGTGTATTTCCATTAAAATTATAATTTATTATATAATTAAATAATTCTATTATTTTTTGTTTAACTTTTTGACTATATGGTAGTTCTAGTATTTTATTTTTATATCTTTCTGCAAAATATACAGATCTAGTAGATGATATTAAACCAAATCCTGGTTTTAAATATTCATTTAAGGCCTTTAATATATCCAATTTTTCATATTGTAAAATGTATGTAAACCATGCAGAAACTCTAGTTAAATATTCTCTTTTTGATTCAGATTCATTCTTTTTTAAGCTAAATTTATCTAATTCTATTTTCACTTGTGTATAAGCTTCTTTTTTGTAAAAATCTAATAGTTTGTTTGCATAAAATATATAATCTTCTCTATCATCTAGCTTTATATATCTAAATTCTAAAATTTTATTAGATTCGTCAAATTCTGATATATATACAAGTTCTGAATCAACTATTGCTTGTATATATATTAAATCATAATAATCAATTTCATTAAATTTAGATATATCTTTAAATTCCTCTAACTTTGGCTCTTCACAACCTAAAATATTATTTATTACATCAATATAGCTAATTTTAGTTTTATTTTTTTCATTATATACATTTATTTCATTTATAAAATTAAACATTATTGATTTGATACATTCTTGTAATTTACAGTCTCTACATCTAGTTAAAAACTCTCCTATTTTTCCATCTCTTGATGTTCTTGCAATACCTGTATCTACTCTTTGTCTGCAATTTACAATATATGTTAAATAGTCATAATTTTCATCAGCACAAGATTTAATACTATTATAAGTTATGTTATTGCTTGTTTTTTGTGCCTCTGTTTGGTTATTTAGTGAAAACAAGTTGTTTTTTATGTATAATTTAATTATTTTATGATGTTCTTCTGACAAATTTGCTATTTTCTTTAAAACTTCGCTTTGTTCTATTAGATTATTTATTTCATCATTTTTATTTTCAATTTTATCTTTCTTTTCATTATCAGATTCCAAAATCTTATCTAATTCTTCTAAATTTCCCATAATTATTACTCCTTTGTTTTGTCACTATATTATTAAATTATTATTGATTAATATCAAATTTAACTATAATTCTGTAAAATGAGTGTTTTTTTAGCCAAATACTATAATTTTTATTATATTGAATTTAATAATCTATTTTGTAATCATGTTCAAAAACAAACTTTATATTTAATTGTTTTAACCTTTTATTCATTATTACTTTTGAAATCATTAAATTTTTTACAAATTTCTTTAATTTCTTTCAAGCATTCTTCATCTCTTTTATAAAATGCATCTTTAAAAGACAATTTTTCACCTTTTTGATCATAATTACATTTATACATTGGAAACATATTATATTTTTGTTCTAATATTTCAGCTTGTTTTATTCTTTTATTTCCCTCTATTAAAAATGGTTTTTGAAGTACTACTAACAAATTTATTTTCTTAACTTTTATAAAATCTTTTAGTAAATTTTCTAACATATCATAATTATTGCTATTGTTTATATAAAGTATTGCTTTTTTGTTTCTAAATGCTTTACTAAATGCTGCAATTAGTGCTATATGGTCTTTTACTCTCACACCTAGCTCTGATTTTACAAGCAGTGGTCTTATGTCTATATTATTTATATTATCTACCATGCTTTCTGAATATACCTCTATACAATTTAATTCTAATATGTCATCATTTACATACTTTCTAACCAGTTCTTCGTTAAAGCTATTGTCAAAATATACAACACTAACTTTATCTTTGTCATTTTTACTCCATTCCATTATATATTCTTTTTCTTGAGTTGCCTCATCTATTTGTACTCTTATTTTCCTAAATCCCATAGCTTTATAAAACATTGTTGCTCCAACATTTTTTTCATAAACATTTAGGTACAATCTTTCATATAAATTTTTACAATGATTTATTAACATTGTTCCAATTCCATCTCTTTGTATTTCTGGAATTACAAAAAGTGCTCCTATATAGCCATCTTGCATTATACTAATAAATGCTTGCACCTCTTCATTTTCAGTATATACCCATGTATCTGACTTTCTTAAATATTCATTTTGAACTTTCATATAATTATCTGACCAATATTTATTTGGTATAAAATTATGTGCTTTAAAATTTCCATCTCTCCAAATTTTCATTATTTTATCAATATCAGATTCTCTAAATTCTCTTAACATACTTTTTATCCTTCCTTTATCTTTTGCATTATAACATATATTTTTTATTAAATCTATCTAATTCGAAATAAAAAAACAAAATTTTTGTTCTATTTATTATAATTTATAACATACTTAAAAGCACACACTAGCATAGAAAAGATTTATATATATAATTTTAAAACAATCGCCGATGGTACGTATTTAGCTAACGTCTCCTAAATTTTCTGCGTGGT
>JAGATI010000088.1 GCA_017621295.1 Clostridia bacterium
GTTAAATTTTAATAACATTCTTTAATTTACAATCATTATAACATCGAATATTAATATTATACAATGATTTAACACAAATTTCAAGATTCTGTAACATATTTGTAAAATTTCCGTCATATTTCGTTAACTTTTTATGTTTATCATTCCTAAATCTATCATAATATCCTTATTTTTTACTTTTTCTTCCTTTTTTCACTAACTGTTGAATCAATAAAACAATACATATTCCAAATATTACCCCAAAAGTATCTATAATAACATCTCTAACTTGTCCACTTCTACCAGGTACAAAAAGCTGATGTATCTCATCTAAAATTGCATATAACATACCTATAATCAAACTACATCCCTTTTTCTTATATTCACCTATTTCATATGTACATATATGCATCAATACAGCAATACCCAATATAGTATATATAGAAAAATGTGCAAGTTTCCTTATTGGCATTTTTATATTTTCTTTAATTTCTTCCTTATGCACATTATCTAAACCCTTAGTAAAGGGATTATTATTTATTATACAGTCTATAACAAAATCACTAGTACCAGTAGATTTGCCAGAATCCTCAGAAGAAAATTTAAATATAGTTATACATACAGCAATTGTTAACATAAGTGTAAGTGTCCTAATTATTATGTTTCTTCTTTTAATATCAGTTTGTAACATATCTTATAATCTCCCTATTTAAATTATTATTCTTATTTTACTCATTCCATTTGTTCAGAAATAACTATATTATTTCCTAAAAGTTCTGTTAAAAATGTCTCTATTTCAATCCTTTCATTTTCCTCTATCTCTCTATTTAAAACTAAATTTACTAAAGTAGTAATGTTTTTATCTGTACCAGTAGTTGTTGTATTATTTGTTATTATACAATCTTTAATCACTTCAAACTTTTCTTTTACCTTATCTCTTGCATCTTCTGTATTTGTAATAGATTTATCTTTTATCTCAGAAATTTTATCTGTTATTTCTGTTACCCCATCATTTACATCTTTTTTATCATTCACATACATTGATGTATCTAACTTTCCTACTTGACTTTGTATTAATTTTTCTACTTCCTCTTTTGTTATTCCTTCTTCAACCTCTGTTTGTGTTATTTTTAAGTTCATGTCTTGAAGATTATATCTTTTTAGAGCATTACTTAAATTAATAATCTCTTCATGTTCTAAAATTTTGCCAATTAAAGCTAAATTTATTTTTTTACTTTTCACATCTACACTTGATTTAACAATTTGTGTACCTTCATATTTAAATTCTGTATTTAAATATTTTTGTAAATTAGCATTTATAATACTTTCTTTTACAATTTGATGTGCTAAAAATACACTTGGAATGATTGTAATAATAGAAATTACTACTAAATTTCTTTTTATTTTCCATTCTTCCTTTGCATTTGCTCCTTTTCTTTTTGGCATTTTCATTATCTTAAAAACAATAATAGAAGATAAGCATATAAAAAAGGCATTAATAAAAAAAAGATAAAAAGCTCCTCCTGTATAACTTAAATTTTTCATTGCTATACCATATCCAACTGTGCAAAGTGGTGGCATTAATCCAGTAGCAATTGCAACACCTGGAATTACATTTGACTTTTCTTTTCTTGTCATTCCAATCGCTCCAGCCAGACCTCCAACTATTGCAATTACTACATCCCAAATTGTTGGCATTGTTCTAGATAATAATTCTGATGAAGTATCTGATATTGGTGAAACCATAAAATATATACCAGAAGTAATTACACTAATTGCAATTTGTATAATTAAAGATACTGCTGCTCTTTTAGCAAATTTAAAATCATTTGTAGCAATAGCATATCCTATTCCTATAATTGCTCCCATCATTGGTGATATTAACATTGCACCTATTATTACAGCTACAGAATTCATATTTAATCCTATTGATGCTATAATTATTGCACATATTAAAATACACATATTAGAACCTTTTAATTTTGCCCCAGAAACAATACTTGCTTTTATATCTCCATTACTTGCTTTATTTTCTGAAATACTAAATACATCTTTAAAAAAATTTTTTATTCTTTCTTTTAAGTCCATTTTTAGTTTTCTCCTTGTTCTTGTTCTTTTTCTTTTGTCTTACTTTACCAATGTTAAAAATTATATACTAAATTTTTCCTTCTTACAACTTTTATTTCTATTTTCTTTACATTTTTTTTATTTGTTGTATAATGTACTTATATTATTTTAGAAAGAGGTTGATAAATTTGTCTAAACATGAAGAAATAAAAGAAAAGAAAAAAATGGGATTATTACCTAAAATCCTATTATTTATACTTATAGCTATTATTATTGTTGTATTAGTTGCATTTGGCTCTGGATACTTTTTTATAAAAAGTAAATGGAATCAAATGGAATATGTTAATTTAACCAAAACTGATATTGAAGTAAACCCTGGTGTAGAAGAATCTTTAAAAGGATATAGAAATATAGTTTTACTAGGACTTGATTCTAGAGAAGATAGTTTTGGAAAAGGAAATCGTAGTGACTGTATTATGATTATTAGTCTAAACCAAGATACAAAAGAAGTTAAAATATCTTCTGTTTATAGAGACAGTTATTTAAATATTGATGGTCATGGTTTAGATAAAGTTACACATGCATACTCATATGGTGGACCAAAACTTGCTTTAAGCACTTTAAATAAAAATTTAGATTTAAATATTACAGATTTTGTTGCAGTAAATTTTGATACTGTTCATACTATTGTTGATAGTGTTGGTGGTGTAAATATTAAAATTGAACAAGAAGAATTAAAATATATTAATGATTACATTTCTGCTAATGATAGACAATTTGGTACAAAAACAGAAAAAATCACAACTGCAGGATGGCATAATTTAAACGGTGTACAAGCATTAGCATATTCTAGAATTCGTTACACAAATGGTGGAGATTATAAAAGAGCAGAACGTATGAGAGATGTTCTAATTGCAGTATTTGAAAAAGCTAAAACAATGAATGTTTCTAAACTAAACTCTTTATCTAATACTATTTTACCTCATGTTTCAACTAATATCGATGTTAATGAAGCAATTAGTATGCTTCCACAATTAACAAGTATTAAAGTTAACGAAAGTTTTGGATGGCCTTATGAAGTAAAAGGTATTACTTTAGATAGATGGTACCGGAGTTCCTGTCACACTAGAAGAAAATGTTTCTAAATTACATGAACAATTATTTAATGAGAAAAATTATGTACCAAGTGATACAGTTAAAAATATTAGTAATAGTATAATAAATAAAACAGGTTATAGATAAAAACTGTATTTCGTACTTTCGAGAATGTAAAAAAGATACACTCCTTTAAAATTATAAAGGAGTGTATCTTTTTTACATTCTCGAAAGTACATAACAGTCCACACCATTATTGAACTCCGGTGTTTCTATCAGAATTTCGTGTATCTTTTTTGATTCCTCGTATTCGCTTTTGCACAGCATAACTACCTGTACTTTTAAAGTACATTTGTTAACCTCAGCTGATATCACAATTGCTTTTCTGATAAATAACATTCCATTGTACCTCTCACATACATATAAAATGTCGTTTTTTCTTGGGTGTAAATATCCCTCTTCTAAAACAACATTTAAAGTACTTGCAGGATCAATGAATATAGCCTTTGTGTGTGTTTTGTTAACACCTAACATTGCATCAGTAGAAAAACGAATAGTCTCTTGCCTGGTATAAGCCTTCGATAACATGCTAAACTGTTTTTTAATTTTTTTCACATAAGACTCTTCCATAAATGAAAAACAGTATTTTAGCTGAGATAAAGAAAGATTTAACCTTTGAGACAAATCTCTTTCTGATAGAATATCTACGGAAGGTTTTTCAGTAAGCATTTTTATATACTTAATATCCTTCTGTATTTCTTCTCTCGTGCGTTTTCTAGCCATATTTAAACCTCCTCATAAATGTGTATAGCTAATAAATGTAATTTCGGACGTATGACTAGTTAGATTTTACATTTGTAAAGATGCTTAATTGTACACCTCATTTTGCAAAATTTAACTTTTATTATTATACAGCCTTTTTCTAATTATGTCAATTAGTATGTATCTAATTTCATCTCCTCAATTTAGAAAATTGCTATTTATAAATCATTAAAAAGCACATACTACATTCTATCTGGCATGTCTATTCCAAGTAAACCTGCCCCTACTTTTAAAACAGTATTTACAAAATATGTTAAATAAACTCTTGAACTTTTAACTTCTTTATCCTCTACCATAATTTGATTTTCTGTATAGAACCCACTATATGCTTTTGCTAAATCTATTAAAAATCTAGCAATTATAGAAGGTTCATTTTTCTTCATTGCAAGTTCTACATTCTCATTAAAATTATATACTAATTTTAATACATCTATAGAATATTTATCTAATAAATTGCTTAAATTTATATCTTTAAATTCTGGAATAATTTCTGCCTTATCTAATACACTTTTTGTTCTTACATAAATATATTGTACATATGGACCTGTCTCACCATTGAAATTAAGCATAACATCCCAATCAAAAATCTCATCTTTTATTCTACTATTTGATAAATCATTAAATAGTACTGCACCTATACCAACTTTTTTAGCAATTTGACTTTTATCTTCTAAATTTGGATTCTTCTCTTCTATTATTTTTTCTACTCTAGAAACCGCTTCATTTAATAAATCTTCTAACTTTATAATATTTCCTTCTCTTGTAGACATTTTACCTTCTTTTAGCCTAACCATTCCAAAAGGAACATGAACTAGATTTTCTTTATATTTATCATTCATATCTAGCAATTTTGCCACTTCAAAAATCTGCTGAAAATGTAATATTTGCTCATAAGAAGTTACATATATTGCCTTACAAAAGTCATATTCTCTTGCTCTATATAAAATTGCTGCTAAATCACGTGTTTCATATGTTGTTGATTTATTTGACTTTATTATTATACATGGTGGCATATTTTTTTCTTCTAAATCTACAACTTTTGCCCCTTGTGACTCTACTAAGTTCCCTGATTTTTCTAACATTTCTACTATTTCTGGCATTTTATCTGTATAAAAAGATTCACCGGCATACAGATTCAAACTTTATTCCAAGTATATCATAAACCTTTTGAAATTCTTTTAAACTAACTTCACTAAACTTCTTCCATAAATCTACACAAGCCTTATCTCCATCTTCTAGCTTCTTAAAGTTGTTTCTACATTCTTCTAATACACTTTCATCTTCTTTGCATAAATCATTAATTCTTACATATAATTTTGTTAATTCATCTATTGGGTTTCTATCTATATTATACTCTTTTCCCCATCTTTTATATCCTTCTATTAATTTACCAAATTGAGTTCCCCAATCTCCTAAATGATTAATTCCTATTACATTATAGCCTAAAAATTTGTATATATTACATAACGCTGCTCCAATTACTGTAGTTCTTAAATGTCCTATATGAAAAGGTTTTGCAATATTTGGAGATGAATAATCTATAACTACATTTTGATTATTTCCTTCATTTGATGAACCATACATTTCTTTTTTTACATCAAATTCATTTAATACTTCTTTTACTAAAGTTTCTTTATTAATATAAAAATTTAAATATCCACCTACAATTTCTACTTTTTCTATTATATCTTCATCAATTACTATATTTTCTTTTAAATCTTGTGCAATTAAAGCTGGTGCTTTTTTTAGCTCTTTTGCAAGTTTAAAGCATGGAAATGCATAATCTCCCATTTCGCTATTTTTTGGCTTTTCTATAAAACTCCTTAACTCTTCTTTTGAAATTTTTGTAACATTTGATATCATTTCTGCTATCTTACACCTAAAATCAACCATTATAAATTCCTCTTTCCTAAAACTTTTTTCTATTATTTACTTTTTCTCTTAAATTATGTAACTATTATATATATTGAAGCCTCAAAAGTCAACTTTCATTTTTAACATCATTAAAATTATCGTTACAAGTTAATAGTTTAGATTTCGCATAGTAGGCTTTAGGTAGTCTTATATATTATA
>JAGATI010000089.1 GCA_017621295.1 Clostridia bacterium
AATATAACAGCTCCATACGAGATTAAAGAAGAGGGAGTTTATAAATTATATGTAAAAGATTCTGAGGGACATTCTAGTATAAATGAAACTAATTATTTGAAAATAACTTCAACAAAAACAATTAAAATAGTTCATAAAAAAGGTGATAATAAAGCACTTATAATTAAAGCGGAGGACTCAGCACATAAAATAACAGAAATGAAAATAATGATATCAAATAGTGAAATTTCACTAGATGATATGGAAAAGAGAGGAATACCATTAAGTATAACTGCAGGAACGAAGGTTCAAGGAGAATATAACATATCAGGAGATAATACATATGTAACTGTATTGGTAAAAGATGAGTATGGTGATACATGTAAACATGGACAAACAATAAATTCTATTGAAGAAGATAATACAATAGTTGTTCCAGTAGAACCAGAACCAACACCAGAACCAACACCAGAACCAACACCGGAACCAACACCAGAGCCAACACCAGAACCAACACCAGACCCAGCACCAGAACCAACACCAGAACCAACACCAGAACCAACACCAGACCCAGCACCAGACCCAGCACCAAATCCAACACCAGATAGTCCGCAAGGAGGTTTAGTTGTACCAATGCCAGATGATAATAATAATGATGATATATCTGGAAATGAAAATGGAGATGGAAATAGTATAGGAAATATAAATATAGATAATAGTGATAAAAATGATGAAAGTCAGAATAACAGTGAAAGTAATTCTTCTATAAATAGCCAAACTAATATAAAAAGTGATGAACAAATTAATAATAGCAACAATGAGACTTTAACAAAAACAGGAGTAGAAGATACAGGAATTATTTTACTTATAGTTACTTTAGTAGGAATTGCTATAATATCATTTATTAAATTTATTAGAATAAAATAAAAAAAGACTTTGAAGTGAAATAAAAGTATTCACTTCAAAGTCTTTATATATAATTTATTAAACAAAAATATTTTATTGTTTATATATTTCATTCAATTTTGTATTATAATAAGTTTTTGTATTATTTTTAGTTACTATAATATAGTTTGAATATACAGATACTTGACTATCACTGTCAAAATTCATAGATTTTCCTGTTAATAGATTATATATACAAATTTCCCTTGTGTCTGTAAGTTTAGCTTTAATAAAAGTACTTTGACTTGATGAGTCTAGATTAGAAGCTTTAAAACTAAATATAGATTTTTTGCCTTTTAAATTAATTAGTTCATAAATGCCATCTTTTTTTGCAAGAACTAATTCTTTTCTTGTTTTTGATTTAATAAAGTTAAAAGTTGTTGGTGATAAAAATTCAATATCATCAAATTCACAAGATAAAATTGTTTTATCTCCTTTCATAACTCCATGTTTACTATCTGAACTGAATGATTTATATCCAGTTAGACTTTCTATAGCATTAGTTGTTTCTTTAGATGGTTTTTCAGATAGAATTTTTTTGCTTTTTAAATCATAATATGAATAACGTTCAGAATAATCTTTACTACTGTCATATATTTGAAGAATTTTATTATCAATATCATAATATGAAAGTTCTATATTATCAGATGTTTCATATGCTATTTTATTTTTAGCTAAACATATAATAGATTTTTGATTCTCATTTGATGATATTGTAAAGATATTGTCGTCATCTACAAGTATAGATTTATCTGTATAATCATACACTACTTTGCCATTTTTTAAATTGATAATTGCATATTTGTTATTATCAACATTGACTTTTGCATATTCCTCTTCTAATCTTTCGTCAGTCTCGGAGATTGTACATGAGAAAAATTCCTCCGAATCTTTGAATTTGTACGAATATACTTTTTTGCCATTACTATTAAGCACTCCACCTTCTATAGGCTTGTTATCTTTATCGTATTTTATATAAGAAGAGTATCCTAAACCTTTATATGATATTTTCATAGTATCATCTGTTAAAGCTTTGAAATTTTCATTATATAGTGTGTTATCAACAATATATAAACCATACTCTGCTATATATTTGATAGATGCTAAAGATGATAGTTTAACTTTTCCTTTTTTATCAATTACACAGTATTTAGTGTCACCTTCTTCTTTTAATGTGGTAATTGCATAATCACCATAAAATGGATTTGCTGTAATATATTTAGCAGGTATTATTTCCTTTCCATTAGATGCTGAAATATATCCATACAATTCATTTTGTTTGACAGGTATAGGCTTATTTGAGTCAAAAGTTAATCCTATAATCTTATCGTCATTTTTACGTCCTAAAGTAAAAAAAAGTGTAGTAATAATTATTATAATAATGACTATTACAGCAATTATTATTGGTAACATATTTTTTACTTTTTGTTTTAGATTTTCATCCATAAAATTACCTCCTTCATAATATGAATTTTATATAATAATAAAACAAAAGTCAATTAAAAAATAATAGTAAAAAAGTAAATAAATAAAATAAGATATTATGTGAAATATATTGACTTTTTATATTTAAAGATTATAAAATATTATAAGGAGGTTATAATACAAAATAAAAATTTAATTAATATATGTATTATCAAATTTCAAAGTATAAATTAAAGATATTGGAGAATATAATGAGTTTTTTATGGGGGAATTATACTTGTGAATATTGTTCATCATATATAGAACATGTAAACTTAAAAATATGGAAAATGTCTTCTTATAAAGAAGATTATAAATAAAATATTAAAATTTTAGGAGGAAAAAATATGGGATTAATTAAAGCAGCAACAGGTGCTATTGGAAGCACTTTTAAAGATCAATGGAAAGAGGCTATAAGATGTGAAGATTTAGAAAATGACATACTAATGATGAAAAAAACTACTCCAAATGGAGTTATTTCAAATAAAAGCACAATAATAGTAGGACCAGGTCAATGTGCTATTATATATGATAATGGTAGAGTTATAGATGCGACAGCAGAAGAAGGAGTTTATACTTTAGATGATTCAAGTACACCTTCTTTCTTTGCAGGTCAATTTGGTGCAGTTTTTAAAGAAATGTGGCAAAGATTTACATATAATGGTGCTACAGCAAAACAGCAAGCAGTATTTTTCTTTAATATAAAAGAAATAATTGATAATAAGTTTGGAACACCTGCACCAGTGCCATTTCAAGATTGGTCACATCCAATACCAAATCAAATGACTGGACAAATGTTACCATTAAGAGTAGAAGTAAAATGTTTTGGAAAATACACATTTAAAATCATTGATCCAGCAATATTTATGAATGAAATTGCAGGGACGGCAAATATATATAGAAAATCACAGTTAATAGAACAAATTAGATCAGAAGTTATAGCTTCATTCCAAAATGTTTTAAATGAATTGGGAAATTCAAATTATAAAGTACCAGTATTAGAATTACCAAGTCAGACAGATGAAATAAAAGAATTAATGGACCAAAAAGTATTTGATGAACCTATTAGAAGAAGAGGTATATCTATACTTGGATTTGCAGTAGAATCAGTTACTCTAGATGATGAATCAGAAAAGAAAATTGATAGTTATGAATTAAGTTCAAATGCATTTATGCAACAAGGAACATTAGTAAATGCATATTCAAATGCAGTACAAGACGCAGCTAAAAATGCAAATGGAGCAGCAAATGGATTTATGGGAATTGGAATGATGAATATGTCTTCTGGTGGAACTGTAAGTGGAGCTACAACAGGACCTTGGCAAAATACAGAAAATAGTGTATCAAAAGAGCAAGAAAAAACAAATATTGAACAAGTAGAAAACGGTTCTTCAAAATTAGATTCTTGGCAATGTCCAAATTGCAAAAAAGAGGTACAAGGTAATTTTTGTTCAGAATGTGGAACTAAGAAATCATCAGACAAATTTTGCCCTAACTGTGGAAAAAAAGCAAGTAATGATGCAAAATTTTGTACAGAATGTGGAACAAAATTAGTGTAGATAGAAATATTCCAAAGTAGAAAAATAAATTAAAAAGTGGATTTTTTAGAAATATTTGACATATACTAGACAATATAGTAAACAATATTTAATAACTTGAGTGACTTGTG
Organism: Clostridia bacterium; assembly: GCA_017621295.1. The sequence continues at coordinate 4,058 of JAGATI010000089.1, forward strand.
AGTCATAATAAGATATAACAAACGATATGTGCATGTGATACATATCGTTTTTTTATGAATAATAAGCAAGAAATAGAAAATAATAATATAAAATTCAGGTAGGAGGAAAATATATGGAAAAAGTTTTAAATAGTTTAAATGCTTTACTTGCAGACTTAAATGTGTATTTTAGAAAATTACAGAATTATCATTGGAATGTAGAAGGAAAGGATTTTTTTATAGTTCATGCAAAATTAGAGGAATATTATAATTGTATATTTAAACAAATAGATGAAGTTGCAGAGCATATATTAATACTGGGAGGAGAGCCTCTAGGAACATTAAAGGATTATATGCAAATAACAAAAATAAAAGAAGCAGAAAATAAAAAAATAAAATCAAAAGAAATATATAATAATATAGTAACAGATTTTTCTACTATTTTAGCAGATATAATTAATATAAAAGAATTAGCAGAAGAAACAAAAGAATATGGAACATCAAGTTTAATGGATGAATATATATCAGAATATACAAAAATAATATGGATGCTTAAACAAAGTATGGAATAAAGTTGCAAATATATAATATATATATTAATAAATATATATTGGAGGATATTTATGATAAAGATGATTGGATTACCATATCCAATAAATGCATTAGAACCATATTATACGATGGAGACATTAGATTTGCATTATAATGTATTATATAAAGGATATGTAGATAATTTTAATAAGACAGAAGACAAATTAAAAGATGCAAGAGAGAAAGAGGATTATTCAAATATTAAGTGTTTAGAAAAAAATTTAAGTTTTTTTGGTTCAGGAGCAATTCTACATGAGCTTTTCTTTACAAATCTAGGACCCGCCATTCCAACTAGTCCAAGTGTAGAACTTATGAATCAAATAATAAAAGATTTTGGAAGTTTTGAAAAATTTAAAAGGCAATTTTCTGAGGCAGCAAGTCAAGTAGAGGCTTCTGGATGGTGTTTATTAGTTTGGACCAATAGACTAAATAGATTAAATATATTGCAATGTGAGAAACATCAAAATTTAACTCTTTGGGGATGCAAACCAATACTAATAATAGATATGTGGGAACATTCATATTATTTACAATATAAAACTAAAAGAACAGAATATATAGAAGCTTTTTGGAATATTGTAAATTGGAATGAAGCAAATAAAAGATTTAATATAATAAAGAATTATTAATAAAGAATTTACACTTTTCATAAATTATAATAATCTAATTTATGAAAAGAGTATTTTGTTATAGGTTAATAAAGGGTATTACATATTTATTTATTTGAAATGAAATATAAGTTTATAAACTTTTATGGTGATTTTATCAAAATTTAATTACAGCTAAATTTTGCACTAACTTATTCGTTACAGGATAATGGGTGCTTTAAAATTATTCCAGTCAAACATTATATCTCAAAAACATTTATATATATGGAGCTTTGACTACTCTACAATGTTAAAGCATTATCCTGTAACACTTATTCTAATAAAAATAAATTCAAGTATTGACAATATTAACCAACTTAGAGTATAATAATGTGCGTACATAGGTAGGATTATAAAGCAGATAAATCCTCCTTAAATATACATCCCATGTAAGGTGGTTCTTAAGATGCCGGAAGGAGGGGAATATTATGTCAGAGGTTAAAGTTAATAATGGAAATATAGAAGATGCTCTAAAAAGGTTTAAAAGACAATGTGCCAGAAATGGAGTATTACAAGAAGTTCGTAAAAGAGAACACTATGAAAAGCCTAGTGTAAAGAGAAAGAAAAAATCAGAGGCTGCAAGAAAAAGAAAATTCTAAAATAATAAATATAGGCATTTCCAATAGGAAATGTCTTTTTTAGAATGACAAAAATTGAGTAAACATTCAAAATGTTTACTCAATCTCAAAGAAAGGAAGGATATTATGCTTAAAGAAAAATTATTAGAAGATTTAAAAAATTCAATGAAAGAAAAAAATAATCTTAGAAAAAATGTAATACAAATGGTAAGAGCAGGAATACTACAAATAGAAAAAGATAAAAATATAGAATTAGACGACCAAAAGATATTAGAAGTTATTGCAAAAGAATGTAAAAAAAGAAAAGATTCTTTAGCAGATTATGAAAAGGCAGAAAGAGAAGATTTAATTAGTCAAATTAAACAAGAAATAGAAATCTTAGATGAATATTTACCAAAACAAATGTCTGAAGAAGAATTAACAAATATATTAGAAGAAATAGTAAAAAATTTGGGTGCCACAAGTATGAAGGATATGGGAAGAGTAATGAAAGAAGCAAAAGAAAGAATAGGTCTTGCAGCAGATGGAAAAACAATAAATGAAGTTGTTAAAAAAATATTGGGGTAACATATGAAAGAAAAACTAAAGAAGATAGTTAATATTGATTTTTTTGCTATTGGTATATTTTCTATTTTATTACTAAGCAATGTATTTTATTATAAGTTTGGTGCTGGAGATGAATTGTGGAATTTCTCAGATATTTATAAAATGTATAATGGATATAGTATTTACAAAGATATAAATATTATAACTACACCTCTTTTTTGGTATATTGGAAAATTAATTTTTACAATTTTTGAACCAAACTATTTGTTTTTTAGAGTTTATAATTTTATAATATATTTTTCTTTATTATATTTAATATACTGCATCTTTAAAATGTTAAAAGTAGAAACAATAAGTTCCTTAATTTATACTTTGATTATATATATGTTTGTATATGAAACTATTGGAGCTGGAGCTAATTATAATTGTTTAGGAGTTGTTTTTTACTTATTTGGAATTTTTGTATTATTAAAAACAGACGCAAATAAATGGTATATATCGTATTTACAAGGTATAATGACTTTTATTATTTTTATTACTAAACAAAATATTGGAATTTATTATTTAATAGCTTCATTTATAATGTGTACAATAATGGCTTTTAAAAACAAAAGTATAAAAAAAGAAGTAATATTCTTTATAAAGCAAATAATAACTTTTTTTATATTATGTTTTATTTTCATTTTAATACTAATAATGCAAAATAATCTAGATAGTTTTATTAATATGTGTTTATTAGGTATTAATGAATTTGCATCTAATAATATAAATATAACAATTTCTGCTATTACAATGTTAATTATTACAATTATAAGTTTAACTATGAGTGTTATTATAATAAAATTAAAAAGTACTGATAATAAAATAAAAATTAATAATATAAAAATATTGCCATTTGTAATAATGTGCATTCCAATATCATTTCCAATATTTAATAAATATCATGTATATTTATCATCAATATTAGGAATTATACTTTTAATTTATAATTTAGATAAATTAATTGTTGTAGAATTAATAGACGGAAAAAAAATAAGAAGTATTTATATTGTTACAATTATTATAATTACAATTTATAATGCTATATTTTTAATTCTAAATAATATTAAATATTATAAAAGTTTAAACACATACATTAATCCATATTATGGTTCTATGATTACAAACGAACAAATAGAAAATATTAATAATATTTGTGAATATATTAAACAAAATGAACAAGAAGGAATAGATGTAAAAATAATTTCATATACTTCGAATCTATATATGAATATACTAAATAAAAATAATGGAATATTGGATTTACCATTTTATGGGAATTTAGGAAAAGATGGAGATCAGGGAATTATAAATATTATTTCTTCAATGAATAATGTAAAAATACTAATTCAAAAAAATGACGATTTATTTTTTCAGGAATCACAAAAAGTTAGAAATTATATAAAACAAAACCTGAAATATGAAGGCGAAATAGAAGATTTTCTTATTTATACAAAATAATAAAAATAAAACTAAAATTTAAATTAAATAAAATTTTAGTTTTATTTTTTATCTTGTATATTTTTTCCAATATATATTATAATAATAAAAAGAAAGGAAGGAATAATTATGAATTATATTAAACAAGAAATAAAAACAGGAATTAATTTTCATAAAATAAGTACAAATAAATTTAAAACGAATTTATTTGCGATTTTTTTAACTACTCCTTTAAAAAGAGAAACAGTAACAAAAAATGCATTATTACCACTTATATTAAAAAGAGGTTCAAACTTAATGCAATCACAAGAGATAATTTGTGAAAAGTTAGAAGAAATGTATGGTGCAAGTTTCGATTGTGGTATTGATAAATCAGGAAATAATCAAATAATTAAATTTTATTTAGAAACACTAAATGATAATTTTATACCCACAAATGAAAATATAACTCGGAGAAGCTCTTAATTTATTATTTGATGTAATATTTAATCCATTAATAATAAAGAATAGTTTTAAAGAACAATATGTTGATGGAGAAAAAAATAAATTAAAGCAAATTATTAGTTCAAAGATTGATAATAAATCAAAGTACGCTATGGATAGATGTATAGAAGAAATGTATAAGGGTAAGCCATATGAATTATATAAATATGGTTATATAGAAGATTTAGATAAAATTAATGGAAATTCACTATATACACACTATATGCAGTTATTAAATGAATGTAAAATTGATATTTTTATTTCTGGAGATTCTGAGGAAAATATTATTGATATGATAAAAAATAATGAGCAAATTAAGAAGTTAAATGAAAGAAATGCTAAATACACAATAAATGGAGATAATGAAGAAAAGCAAGAATTAGATACAAAGTTAGTAGAGGAATGTATGGATGTCATGCAGGGAAAATTAGTCTTAGGAATGGACGTGATAAATGTAAAGGAAGATGAAAAATATGCTGCATCTGTATATAATATTATATTAGGAGGTAGTGCAAATTCAAAACTATTTCAAAATGTTAGAGAAAAGGCAAGTTTAGCATATACAGCAAGTTCTAGCTATTTAAGACAAAAAAATAATATAATAATAAGATGTGGAATAGAAATAGAGAATTATGAAAAAGCTGTAGAAATTATAAAAGAACAATTAAAAGAAATGGGAGAAGGAAAATTTTCAGATGAAGATATAGAAAATGCAAAAAATATAATTGTATCTACAGTAAATGGAATTCCAGATTCTCAAGATTCAGAAATATCTTATTATTTTGGACAAGAGCTTGCAAGAGAGTTTGTTTCGCTTGATGGGTATATAGAAAAAATAAAAGAAGTAAAAAAAGAAGAAGTTGAAGCTATTTCTAAGAAAATAAAAATTAATACAATATATTTTTTAAAAAATAATGAAAAATAGTAAAAGTTCTTAGTATAAATAACTAACAATGTAATTAAATATGTAATATATATTTAAGAATTAATGTTAATCGAAAAGTAAAAGCTCACAATGTTAAAATTATATAATCAAATAATTATTATATAAGGGTTTATGGGTAACCCTTTAAAAACCTAAATACAATATATAAGGAGAAAATGTTAATTTTAAAATTAACATAGACTAATAAAATGAAATTAATAGAAAGTTTAAATATAAAAGAAAAAGCTTATATAGAGAAACTGGAAAATGGAATGACAGTAATTATTATTCCAAAAAATACAACAAATAAGAAGTATGTAATATGGGGGGTGAATTTTGGGTCTATTGATAATCATTTTAAAGTAAATGGAGAGGAAATATATATTCCAGATGGAGTTGCTCATTTCTTAGAACATAAAATGTTTGAACAAGAAAATGGTACTAATAGTTTAGATAAACTTATGGCACTTGGAATAGATGCAAATGCATATACAACAAATGATCATACTGCATATTTATTTGAATGTACAGAACATTTTTATGAAGGATTAGATGAATTAATGAATTATGTTCAAAATCCGTATTTTACAGATGAAAATGTAGAAAAAGAAAAAGGTATTATATCACAAGAAATAAGAATGTATGATGATGACCCAGGATGGCAATTATATATGAGTGTTTTAGATTGCTTATATAAAGAAAATCCTATTAAAATTGATATTGCAGGAACAGTAGATTCTATAAAAGAAATTAATAAAGATACATTATATAAATGTTACAATACATTTTATTCACCAAATAATATGACATTAGTTGTATGCGGAGATTTTGAAGTGGAAGACATTCTAAAACAAATTAAAGATAGAATCACTAAAAATAGTGTAAATGAAAAAATAGAAAGAATTTATCCTCCAGTTGAGAATAAAATAAATAAAAATAATATAAAAAAAGAAATGAATGTAAGTATGCCTTTATTTGCAATAGGTTTTAAAGATATTAAAGGTATGAATGAAGAAATTGTAAAAAAGCATATTGCAATTGAAATATTACTAAATATGTTGATAGGAAAAAGTTCTAATTTATATAAAGAGTTATATAATTCAGGAACATTATTAGAAGAACCAGATATGGATTATGAGTTTTCAAAACAATATGCTCATGTTGTAATTTCAGGACAATCAGAAAGACCAGATGAAGTTTATAACAAGCTTAAAGATGAAATTGAAAAGTATATTAGAGATGGATTAGATTCTAAACATTTTGAGAGAATAAAAAAGAAAGTATATGGAGATTATGTAGTAGAGTATAATAATATAGCAGATATTTCTAGGATGTTTTTATCTGATTCTATGAAAAATATTTCTTCCTTTGACTATATAGAACAATATAATCAAGTAAGTAAAGAATATACTAAACAAATATTAGAAGAAATATTTAATACAGATTCAATGGTTATGGCAATAATTAAAAGCAAAGTGTAAATATATAAATTGTGTGTAGAATATAACTTATAAAAATTACATATTTTTATAAGTTATAAACAACAAAAAAGTACAACCTGTCAAATGCAGTTTTTATAGTGTTTTGAGGTTTTTTGGAATACAAAAAAGGTAAATATATAAACGTGCAAATTCTTGTCGAAAAATGAAGAAAAATGTAATACGAAAAAAATGTAAACTCCTTTGAAAACGTGGAAATTTGTTGACGTGTATGTAAAAATATGGTATTTTAAATATATACGAAAGAGAAGTACACGAAAAAAGGAGCGTGATTATATGTTAGATGAAAGAATCTGTATACTAAGGCAAAAGTTAAATGAGAGTATCATGGAAGGACAAGATTACAATGTAACATATAAATTAAGCGTAGAATTAGACAAATTAATTGCAGAATATTATAAAAAGAATATAAGAGGTAGAAATAGAAAAGAAAAGACACAGAAAAGAAGATAGAAATATATGAATATCTGTTCTTATGAATGAGGTGAAATGTAATCATATTAAACTATTAATATTTCTATATTTTGCTTCATTTTTGTTTTTATTGAAAAATAGTAAAAATATGATAAAATTTACTAAAATATGATTGACAATTATAGAAAAATAAGCTATCATAAAATTATATAAATGTTTATTATATGATATAAGGGAGGAAAACGTATGTTAAAAAATAATAAAATGTTAAAAATAACTTTAGTTGCAATGATAGTAGTATCAGTACTATTAATATTAGCAGGAAACATATTAGCTTCTGATTTTGATGTTAAGGGTTATATACCATCTGCTAATCCTTCTGCTTCTGGAGTAGGTAGTGTAAAGAATTTTGGAGGAACAATATTATCAATTTTTCAAGCTGTTGGAACAAGTATTGCAGTTATTATGCTTGTATGGTTAGGTATTAAATATATTATGGCTTCTCCAGATGGAAAAGCAGAAATAAAGAAACAAGCTTTTGCATATGTATTAGGTGCTGTGTTATTATTTGGTGCTGTATGGCTTGTACCTTGGATTGCTACACTAGTTGGTGGAATGAAAATTGGATAATAAAACAAAGGTGAGTTATGAAAGAAATATATAATCCGATTAATAATCCTTTCAGCTCATCTATTTCTGATATTCTAGGAATAATACAAGCTGTTGGAGTATTAGTTGCTATAATAATGCTAGTGTACATAGGGATAAAATTTATAATGGCATCACCAGAAGGAAAAGCTGATGTGAAAAAAGAACTTGTTCCATATTTAATTGGCTGTATATTATTGTTTGCAGGTACAGCTTTGATAGGGATTATTGCAAATTTTGCATATACAGAAATAAAATAATTTAACTTGATAAGATTTGTGCTTTACATTATCTTATCAAGTTTTTTGATTATATAAAAATAGATGTAATAATAACTGAATTAGTAGTTTCAACTGTTGTTATATATGGAGCCGTAGGAATTTGGTCAATAATAAAGAATTTTATGGAAAATATATGAGTATCGATAATAACTTTTAAAAATGTTTATAATATTACATTTTAAAAGTTATTATTTTTTTAACAACATAATTAATAGAAGTTTCCGTAAGCAATTTGATAAAATGTAAAATGTTACAGTATTACAATTAAATTAAATTTTTGAAAAATAGAGTAATATCAAGGGTTTTATGTTGAAAAACTAATTAAAATAGAGTATAATAAATAAAAATGAGGTGATTATATGAGAGTTAAAAAGAAAACTATTATGTTAATAACAATTTTGATGATGATAATAATATTATTGGTTCAATTTGCAAGTGCTACATATGCATTTAGTTTGCAAGATATGAAAGATAAAGCTGATAAATTTAAGTCAGCAGGACAAGGTGAGGCAGATAAGATTTTACCAATAGAAGGTTCAGGTGGTATAGAAGAAAAATTTATTCCAGTAGGGCAGGTTTTGGTAACAATAGCAAGTATTGTACTGGTAATTGTTACACTAATAATGGCAATAAAATATCTTACAGCCAATGCAGAGCAAAAAGGAAAACTAAAACAGCAATTAATTGGATTAGTTGTTTCAATTATTGTTATTTATGGAGCTGTAGGAATATGGACTATTATACAAGATGTTATGAAAGAGGCTGGATTATAAAATACAAAGGAGGAATTAAATATGGCAACTCATTATATACCAAGAAATGTAAAGGGTGAAGGTAGGATTTTGTATATTTTCTCTACAAAAGCATTAATTACTACTGCAATAGGTGGAGGAATTGGTTTTTTGTTTTTCATTATTTTTAGTGCAGTTGGAATAAAAATGGTTGGAATAATATTACTTTTAATATTTGCTTTACTAGGATTTGCGGTTGGAACTGTCAAAATTCCTGCAATTACTGGAATTAAATTTACTAAAAACGTGGCTGGAGATTCGATAGATGATGTAGTTATGAGATATATAAAATTAAAAATGAATAAAAAGATATATACATATACAAAGGAGGAAGAATAATGGGAGGTTCAAACACGATATTTTGGTTAAATATGATATTGGTAATTTTAGTGCTAGCTATTGTAATATTAGGTGGTGCAGTTATTCTTATTATTTTAAAAAGAAAAAAACAAGAACAAGAAAACACTTATAATGAAGAAGAACAAAAAAGTAAAAAAAGTGAAGGTAGTAAAGTACAAGGAAGAGAAAGTATACATAAATTTATGGAGTTCGATGAAGTTATTGATAATATGATTGTTAGAAAAAATAGAACTCAATATATTATGGTTATACAATGTAAAGGAATCAATTATGACCTTTTATCTGAATCAGAAAAAGAAGCTGTAGAGAATGGATTTACTCAATTCTTAAATACATTAAGATTTCCTATACAATTATATGTACAAACAAGAAGTTTAAATTTACATGATATTATAGAGCAATATAGAGAAAAAGTTAATAATATTCAGATTGAAATAAACCGGATTAGATGCAAGAATAAAAAAAGCTAAACTTACTGGAAATAAAAGTGTAGTTGAAAAATTGGAATTCGAAAGAAGAAGAAAAAATAATGTATTAGAATATGGAAATGATATATCAAATTATGTAGAAAGAATGAGTCAAAATCAAAATGTATTGCAGCAAAATACATATGTTATTGTTTCATATTATACAGCTGAATTTGGTGGAGAAATAAATAATTATTCAAAAGAAGAAATTGATAATATTAGTTTCTCTGAGTTATATACAAGAGTACAGGCTGTAATTAGAAGTTTAGCATCTGCCGAGGTTTATGGTAGGGTTTTAGAATCAGAAGAACTAGCAGAATTGTTATATGTAGCATATAACAGAGATGAATCTGAAGTATTAAATTTAAGAAAAGCATTTGATGCAGGATTTAATGATTTTTATGTTACTGCACCAGATATATTAGAAAAGAAGAAAAGAAAGATAGAACAAGAGATAGAAGAACAAGCTATTGAACTTGCTACAAGTAGTCTACTTGAGGCAGATAGAATAAGAATGCTAGAAAATAGTAAAACACAAAGGATTAAAGATAGAGCAAATGAAATTGTAGATTCATATAAAGATTCTTTAGATAAAGAATTATATAAAGAAACAAAAAGACAAATTGATAATAGTGATGAAAGTGAAGAAGAGCATGCAAAAGAAGAAAAAGAAGGCAACAAAAAGCACATAAAAAGGAGAACAACAGGAACAGTAAGAACAACAAAAACAGGTGTAAAAAGAACTTAATAATATTAACATAGGAAGAATATAAAAGAAGGAGAATGATTTTATGAAAATAGAAAATCGTAAAAACTCTGAATTAGAAAATCAAAAAAATAAAGAGAAAAAAGAATATAATGATAGTATTTTAAAAAGAAACCAAAAGAATTTAAAAGATTTGATTGCACCAGCAGGAATAGATGCTACAAATACAAATCATTTAGAGATTATTTCAAATAAAAGTAGATTTGCGAGAAGTGCTATAGTATCAACAATTCCAAGAACATGTACTTTTCCAGAGTTTCTAAGAAGTATGTATATATTTGGAGATATAAATGTATCTGTATTTATAAAACCAATTAGTGAAAGTGTTTCACAAGCAGAATTAAATAGACAAATAAATCAATTAGAGTCTGAAAGAATAGTAGCCGTAGATAGAGGCGACATTAACCGTGAAAGAATTTTAGCTCAAAAGAGAGCAGAAACAGAAGAATTAAGAGATTCTATTGCAGCAGGATTTAATAAATTATTCGATTCATCAATAGTATGTACACTATTTGCATATAGTTTACAAGAGTTAGATAAACAAACTGAATTATTAGCTGCAGAAATGTCTAAAACATCTATTGGTATAAAGCCAGCATGGGCTATACAAGAAGATGCATTTAAATCTAATTTGCCTTTTCTTGATAATAAATTAAAAATAAGTCATACTTTTGACCGTGGATCTATGGCTACGGTATTTCCATTTTTCAATTCAGAAGTAGGTCATGAAAATGGTATACCCCTAGGGTTTAATAGACAAACAGGATTGCCAATTTTATTTGATAATTTTAGTCCTACTTTAACTAATTACAATATGGTTGTATTTGGTAAGTCTGGTGCAGGTAAAGGTGTAACAATAAAAACATTAACATCACGTTCATCAGTTTTAATGGGAATAGAAAGCTTAGCATTAGATGCTGAAGGTGAATATGGTGTTGTAGCAGAAGCTTTAGGTGGAATAAATGTTGTTATAAGTCCAAATTCAAAAACAGTTATTAATTTATTTGATATAGAACCAGAAACTTTAAAAGATGAAATAACGGGTAAAGAAAGAACTGTATTGAATGTTGAAAATAAAGTAGAGGATGTAACACAAGCGTTATTAACAATGGCTAGAGGTTCAACAAGAAGTACAGAGGTAAATGAGCTTACAAAACAAATTATTGCAGAATCTGTAGCAGAAGAGTATGTAGCACATGGAATTAATAATAATATTGATAGTTTATATAGTTCTAAAGGAACAAATAATTCAGATTTAGACTTTTTAGGACACCAAAAAAAGCTAATGCCTACAATAGGATCATGGTATAGAAGATTGGTAAAAAAAGCTAAAGAAAATAGAAATGAAGACTATAGATTTCATTATAGTTACTTAGTAAAAGTAATGAGACAATATGTAAGAGAGTTAGATGGACAAATGGCATATTTTGATGGACAATCTACCTTCGAATTATTAGATGGAGTACCTTTTATTAACTTAGATATTTCTCAGTTAGAGGAAAGATTTGCAAGACCTTTAGCACAACAAATTTTATTATCTTGGATTTGGGAAAAATATGTAAAGAAAAATAGTGAAGATAAAACAAAAGCTGCTAAGAAAAGGGTTTTAGTAGATGAAGCGTGGATGTTACTTCCATATCCAGAAGCAGTAGATTTCTTAAACACAATGGCAAGACGTGCTAGAAAAAGAAATGTATCTTTAGCAGTAATTTCGCAAAAATTCCAAGACTTTTATGAGAAAGCAGAAGTTCAAGCAGTATTAACTTCATCAGACACTAAATTGTTTTTAGCTCAAGATAAATCAGAAATAGAATATATAAAAGAAGTATTTAAACTAAGTGATGGAGAGGCATATTTCTTAACAACATGTTCAAGAGGAGAAGGACTACTAAAAGTTGGTGAAGATACAGCAATCATAGCAATAAGACCAACTAAAAAAGAATTTGAATTTGTAGAAACTAACTTAAACAAACTAAAAAAAGAAGAATAATACTAGAGGGAGTATAGATGAAAAGAAGTATAACAATAGTATTAATAATAGTTATTTTAATTAATACAATATTTCCTAATTTCATATATGCAAGTAAGTATGGTACTTTTGATGAAGCACAACAGCATCAAGAAAATGGGGCTTCCATAAATGACAAATTGTGGGAAGAAGGTAAGGCAGATAAAGAAGCTCGTGTAGGAAAAAGTACAGAGGATGTAAGCGACACTAAAAACTCATCAAATTTGGTTGCAAATGTATTATGCTGGATTATAACGTTATTGCCACATTCTATAAATGCTTTAATGACTATTGTTGTATATAGTACACAAGAAGATGGTTATTCAAGCATACTTGGAGGAGCTTCAGCTATTGTTAATGATGAGTTTACGATAGAAAATCTTTTATTAGGCAAATATACTTTATTTGATATTGATTATTTTGAATATAATACTTCAAATAATGAGAAAAATGTAAATTCAACTATTAAGCAAAGTGTAGCGACATGGTATTATGTTCTAAGGAATATATCTATAGTAATAAGTGTGCTTGTATTAATATATATAGGAATTAGAATGGCAATATCTACTGTAGCATCAGAACAAGCAAAGTATAAAAAAATGTTTACAGCCTGGGTAACTAGTTTTATTTTATTATTTGTTATGCAATATATTTTCATATTTTTAATGACTTTGCAAGAATCGTTATTACAAATTGTTGCTACATGGACAAAAGGAGAAGGTTTTGAAGAAGTAATTATAACTCATATATGGGATACATTAAAAAGTTCATATCGGATGGAACAATGTTTGGGTTGTTATTGAGTATTGTATGCTTGTATATTATCAAGTAAAGTTTTTTATAGTGTATTTTAAAAGATTATTAGAGGTAGGATTTCTAATTTCAATAAGTCCATTAGTAACTATTACATATCCAATAGATAAAGTAGGAGATGGGAGAGCACAAGCATATAAAACTTGGTTAACTATGATAACTTATAATATATTTATACAATTGATACATGCGATTGTTTATGTGATTTTCATTTTCTCAGCAGCAGAAATTGCTAAAACAGTACCAATTATAGGAATATTATTTTTAACAACCTTGTCTAGAACTGAAAAAATTATAAAAACAACATTTGGTTTAAAAGGAAAAGGATTTAGTGATGAAAAGTTACTAGATAAATTAAAGAAAGGTTAAAAGTTATAATGGAAAATAAAAAAGATAAAAAA